>JAOXSC010000213.1 GCA_025800215.1 Marinibacterium sp. | reverse complement strand
GAAGACAAGGGCGAAGACAAGGGCGAAGACAAGGGCGAAGACAAGGGCGAAGACAAGGGCGAAGACAAGGAAGGCGCCGGTTACGGAGCTAAGAATATCGACAGATCCGACCAGTGCAAAGCCGATCTTCAGACGGCTCTGAACGCACTTAGAAAGCTGATGAAGACCTCAAATGAAGACCCATCGGGATTGGACCCCGCGATCGAATACCACGTTGTGCAAAGTGCCGCATTTTTCAACGCTTTGCACTGCGTCGAAGAAGGGGTTCGGCCTTCGACAGCGCCGATCACCCCGGGCAGCGGCGGGGTGCCTGTGAGCAAGTTCAAAATCGACGGACTTGACCAGCTCAAACCTCTTTACATTGTTGCATCCAGATGGTGGCTACCTGCCTTGTATGGTGCTCTTGGAGCAATCGTCTTCACGCTCGGAACGCTTCTGAGCCGGACGCAGCCGGATCCGCGGGCGTTCCGTTCATTGGTACGCGTCATCATGGGCGCCCTTTTGGGGGTCAGCATCACGACGATCTTTGCCCCGCATATCGCGGTCACCCAGATCATCCCACGTTCGGTCGGGTCACTCGCACTGGCCTTCCTGGCAGGATACTCGGTCGAGGTCGTGCTTGAATTGCTGCGTAGCCTCGTTAACCGCTGGAGCTACAATATCATGACCTCCGGGCAACAGAAGAACTGAGACGAAAGCCGAATGGCTGTTACATTGCGCTGCTAGGGCAGGATCACCCCGCCCGGCCGTTGCGGGGCCCTGTTGACCGTTCTGCAAGCGAGACCGCCACAATGACCCTGAGCCCCGTCCTCCTCAGTCTGATCGAAACCGCCCACCCCTATGCCCTTGCCCTGTGCCTTGTGTCGGCGCTGGCGCTTGGGGGGTTTCTGGCCTGGAACCTCTGGCGCCCCAGCTTCGGGTTCTGGCCTGCGGCCACTGGCTGGCAGCATCATCTGGCCTTTGGCATCTTTCGCATCTTCTGCGGCATGACGGTGGTGTTTGCGCTGCTCGAGATTGCCAATGGCGGGCTGGGTCACTGGCTGCGCCATGCGCTTGGCCTGCCGCTGATGGTGATGGCCTTTGGCGTGACGCTTTGGGGGTATCGGTTTCTGGGGCTCGACAACACCTATTGCGAAAGCGACGGGCTGGTGACGGGCGGCATGTATGCCTATTCGCGCAATCCCCAATATGTGACCTCGGTTCTGGCCACGATCGGGCTGGCCATCGTGTCGGGGTCATGGATCGTGCTGGGGCTGGCCGGGATCCTCTTTGCGCTGTATTTCCTCTTTGTGCTCAACGAAGAACGCTGGCTGGCCGAAGGCTATGGGCGGGCGTTTCTGGACTATATGAAAAGCACCCCGCGCTTTGTCGATGAACGCAGCTTTGCCCGCGCGCGCGACGCCATCCTGCAGGGCTGACAGGCGCGTAATCGGGCGATAGCCCCGCCTTGCGGCAGCGCGGCGTTGCGACGCCGCGTGCGGGCCCACGCGGGCCTTGCTCTTGCATCCGATATGGTGCATCCCAAGCGGGTTAAAGGCCTGATGACGGGCGCACAGGACAAGGACAGCAGGACATGGCCGACGGCATGATCGAGATGAATGCAAAACCGACCGAGGAAATTTCGGTCCGCGACGTGTTCGGGATCGACACGGATATGTCGGTCAAGGGCTTTGCCGATCGCACCGACCGGGTGCCTGACATCGACCCGACCTACAAGTTCGACGCTGAAACCACGCTGGCCATTCTGGCCGGGTTCTCGCGCAATCGCCGGGTGATGATCCAAGGCTATCACGGCACCGGCAAATCGACCCATATCGAGCAGGTTGCCGCGCGGCTGAACTGGCCGTCGGTGCGGGTCAATCTGGACAGCCATATCAGCCGGATCGACCTGATCGGCAAGGACGCCATCAAACTGCGCGACGGCAAGCAGGTCACCGAATTCCACGAAGGCATTCTGCCCTGGGCCCTGCGCAACCCGGTGGCAATCGTGTTCGACGAATATGACGCGGGCCGCGCGGATGTGATGTTCGTGATCCAGCGCGTGCTGGAGCATGACGGCAAGCTGACGCTGCTTGATCAGAACGAGATCATCACGCCGAACCCCTATTTCCGCCTGTTTGCCACGGCCAACACCGTGGGGCTTGGGGATACGACCGGGCTCTATCACGGGACCCAACAGATCAACCAGGCGCAGATGGACCGCTGGTCGCTGGTGGCGACGCTGAACTATCTCAGCCATGATGCCGAAGTGTCGATCGTCCTGTCGAAGGCGCCGCATTACAACACTGAAAAAGGCCGCAAGACGGTGAGCCAGATGGTGACGCTGGCGGATCTGACGCGGACGGCCTTCATGAACGGGGATCTGTCCACGGTGATGAGCCCGCGCACGGTGATCACCTGGGCCCAGAATGCCGAGATCTTCCGCAATGTGGGCTATGCGTTCCGGTTGAGCTTTCTCAACAAATGTGACGCGCTGGAGCGTCAGACCGTGGCTGAGTTCTATCAGCGCTGCTTTGACGAAGAGCTGCCGGAGAGCGCGGCGAGCGTCAGCATCGGCTGAGGCCTGATTGCGGGTCGGCCGGGGCTCTGCCCCGGACCCCGAGGTATTTTCGGCCACAAAGAAACAGAAGCGCGTTCGACCGGGTCGGGCGCGTTTTTTTGTTGTTTACGCTTTGGTGGGAAGCTGCGTACCGGTTGTGGGGCTGAGCTCTGCGCGACGGGTAGCACGGGGTTTGGCATGCGAGGATTTTGGGGGCTGGGGGCGAACGTGATGTGCTGTCTTGCGCTGGCGGGATGCGGCGGATCGGACGCTCTGCCGGTTCTGGCGCATATCCCCAACAGGGATGCCAGCGCCTGTGTGATCACCGAGGTTATCGAAGGCGAGCTGGTGCGGGCGCGCTGTGACGGGGCGCCTCTGGTGGTTCGTTTTCTGCACTATGACACGCCCGATCTGGCCGAGGCCGAGTGCCGGGCCGAGGCGCGGGCCGCGCGGATGGCGCAGGCCCATCTGGTCGAGATCCTTGAGGGGGCGGCCCTGATCGTGCCCAAGACCCATGGGCGCAACCGGTTTGATGAGGTTCTGGTGACGATTGAAATCGACCGGGTGCCGCTGCATGAGCGGATGATCGGCGCGGGCATGGCGGTGCCCTATTCGGGCGGGCCACAGATCGACTGGTGCGCGCAGCTGCGCGGGTAGGCTGGGCGGGGCTTGCACCTCCTGGGAGCAACCTTCCCGCGCGGAGAGTGTTTGATGTCGGGGCGATGCGTGTCGCCTTGGGGGGCGATCAGCCGGGCCGGATGGCAATTGCGCTTTGCCCGGGATCACGGCGGCAAACGTCAAAGTGTACATATCTTGTATATACTTTGTTGACACATATGCGGTACGTCATAAAGTTGTTACATGCGACACATGCTTTGCCATATCCTTGCGGCGGCGGTGGTGGTCGGGTCTCTGCCCCCTGTTGCCGATGCCCTGCCGGTGCGGGCCTTTGAACGCGCGACGGTCTTTGCGACCTGTGCCGGGCGGCTTGAGGCGCTGGCGGTGCATGGGCGCGGACATTCCCGGTTCGACACGGCCGAGGCTGATGATCTGGCGTTGCATTTTGCCGTCATGCTGGACGCGGTTCTGCCCTTTGCTCTGGATGAGGGCGTGCCCGAGGGCGAGGCCACGAAATGGCGTGCCGGAGGATGGAGCGAGGTCGCCGTGCTGCTGAGCGAGCGGGACTACAGTCTGGATCAGGCGCGCTCGGACCGGGCGGCTGAACGGCTGCGGGGGCGGATTGCCGACTGCACCGATCTGGTGATGCCCGGTGCGGCGCCCGACTGGGTGCAGAGCCTGTCGGCGCCAACGCAATAGGCCATGGAGGGATAACGCCCGAACCTGTGCGGCGGGGGCCACAGGCGCGTTCAACGCCGACCAACGCCTTTTCGCGGATGCGGGGCGGATGACCCGCGACACCGCGCCCCAAAGCGCCCGCCCCGTTGCGGCGGGCAAACAGGCCCGCAACACCGCGCATCACGGCCGGATCCGCCCGCAGACGCCCCGAACCGCGCGGCAAGATGCGCTTGGGCCTTGCATCTGACCGGTCCGGGCTGGTTAAAGTCGGGCATGGTTCAGAACCCCACCCGTTTTGCAGACCGGCGCGGCGCGCTTCGGTCGTCTATTTGGCCCTGCCTTGTGGCAGCGGGCCGGGCGGGGCTGGTCGTGGCCACCCTTGGATGTGGGCTGAGCTTCGGGCTATCGGCACCGTCGCATGCGCTGTCACCGTCAGAGCAGGCCGCGCAAAGCGAGCGCCCGGCCACACAAGCCGAACGTCGCGTGCACAAGACCGAATGCGCCTTTTCCGTCAAAGGCGGCAAAAGAACCACCATTGCCCGCAGCGTCAGCGCGCAGATCACGACCCTGCCCGAGATGCGGCTTCTCAAACTGCTCGATGTGCAGACGCAACCGGGAGGCAAGGCCTCAGTTAGGAAATACAAAGACCTGCCGAATGGCGGGATCGCGGGCAAGGATTTCTGCGGGCCCGTGCAGATCGCCAACCTGACCCCCAACCCGCGCGTCGGCGACGTGTCGAACATTCTTGCGCTGCGGCTGCGGCCCGGGCTTGATCTGCGCCGGGATTACCCCACAACATCACGCGCCATATTCCGCAACGATCAGCTCTTGACCCTGCCCGCCGGGCGCTATGCGGTGTTTGACATATCCACGAAACGCGTCGAGAGCTGGTACGCCACCCATGGCAAGGCCTGGGCCAGCCAGACTGCAAAAAAGCCGGTCGGCGTGACCATCGGCAACCACCTAGCGATCCGGATCTCACAATGACCAAACCCTCAGACAACCCCGCCGATCCGTTCAAGAAGGCACTGGCCGAGGCCACCAAGGTCATGGCCGACGCGCCCGAGCTGAACGTGACCTATTCGGTCGACCCTTCGGGGCTGAGCGGCGATGCCATGCGCCTGCCGCAGGTGTCGCGCCGCATGACCCGCGACGAGGTTCTGCTGGCGCGTGGCACCGCCGATGCGCTGGCGATGCAGCACAAGTATCACGACGCCACCACCCATGCGCGGTTCTCGCCGCGCGGAGATCTGGCGCGCGACATCTATGACGCGATGGAAACCGCCCGCTGCGAGGCGATGGGTGCGCGCGACATGCCCGGCACGGCAGGCAATATCGACGCCAAGATCGGCAATGATGCGCTGCGCAAGGGCTATGACCAGGTGCGCCAGAGCTCTGAGGCCCCGCTGGCGGCGGCGGCCGGCTATATGGTGCGCCAGATGGCCACCGGGCGCGATCTGCCGGCGGGGGCGCAGAACGTGCTGGATCTGTGGCGCGACCACATCGAAACGCAGGCGGGCGAAACGCTGGGCGATCTTGATGCGCTGCTTGATGATCAGAGCGCCTTTGCCCGCTTTGCCCGGCAGGTGATCAGTGATCTGGGCTATGGCGACCAGCTGGGTGACGATCCCGAAAGCGACGAAGACGACATGGACGATCAGGCCGAGGAATCGGCCGAAGAGCAGGAGCAGCCCGACAGCAGCGGCGATGACGATGCCGACAGCGACGAGGCCGAAGCCAACCCCGAACAAAGCCAGGACGAACAGCAGGACAGCGCGCAGGCGCAGGTGTCCATGGATGACATGGCCGATCAGGACATGGGCGACGAGGCCGATATGCCCGAGGGCGAAGCGCCTCTCGAACCCCCTGCCCCGCCCCCCGCATCCGAGGCCGACCCGACCTATATGGTTTACCTCGATACCCATGACGAAGAGATCGCCGCCGAAGATCTGGCCGAACCGGCCGAACTGGAACGGTTGCGCGCCTATCTGGATCAGCAGCTTGAACCGCTCAAAGGTGCGGTGAGCCGTCTGGCCAACAAGTTGCAGCGGCGCCTGCAGGCACAGCAGAACCGGTCGTGGGAATTCGATCTTGAAGAAGGCACGCTTGATGCCGGGCGGCTGGCACGGGTGGTGGCCAACCCCACCACGCCGCTGTCGTTCAAGGTCGAAAAGGACACCGAATTCCGCGATACGGTGGTGACGCTGCTGCTGGACAATTCGGGGTCCATGCGCGGGCGGCCGATTTCGATTGCCGCGATCTGTGCCGATGTGCTGGCGCGCACGCTGGAGCGCTGCAACGTCAAGGTGGAAATCCTGGGCTTTACCACCCGCGCCTGGAAAGGCGGGCAGGCGCGCGAGGCGTGGCTTGCCGATGGGCGGCCGCAGACGCCGGGGCGTCTGAACGATCTGCGTCACATCATCTACAAAGGGGCCGATGCGCCCTGGCGGCGGGTGCGGCCCAAACTGGGCCTGATGATGAAGGAAGGTCTTCTCAAGGAAAACATCGACGGCGAGGCGCTGGAATGGGCGCATCGGCGCATGCTGGCGCGGCGCGAACAGCGCAAGATCCTGATGGTGATTTCCGATGGCGCGCCGGTCGATGATTCCACGCTGAGCGTGAACCCCGCCAATTATCTGGAAAAGCACCTGCGCAACGTGATCGCGATGATCGAAAAGCGCCAGATGGTCGAATTGCTGGCCATCGGCATCGGCCATGACGTGACGCGGTATTATGACCGGGCGGTGACGATCACGGATGTCGAACAGCTCGCCGGGGCGATGACCGAACAGCTGGCCGCATTGTTCGATTCCGATCCGCGCGCGCGGGCGCGGGTGATGGGGATGCGCAAGGCCGGATAGGCCGCTGCCGGACCGGCTGGGGCGCAGACAGAAAGGACCGTCCATGTTTCAGACATTTGATGTGACCGCGCGGCCCGAACAGGGGCCGCCCCGGCTGGCTGCGCTGCGCGCTGAACTGCAGCGCGATGCGCTGGACGGGTTCCTGGTGCCCCGCGCCGACGCGCATCAGGGCGAATATGTGGCCGATCGTGACGCGCGGCTGGCCTGGCTGACGGGCTTCACCGGATCGGCGGGGTTCTGTGCGGTGCTGGCGGATGCGGCAGGTGTCTTTATCGACGGGCGCTATCGCACGCAGGTCAAGGCGCAGGTCGCCGATGTCTACACCCCCGTGCCCTGGCCCGAAACCGGGCTGGCCGACTGGCTGCGCGCCCGGCTTGGGGCGGGGGCCAAGGTGGGGTTTGATCCCTGGCTGCACACGCTGGGCCAGATCCGCGCGCTGCGCGACGGGCTGACGGGCTGCGGCATCACGCTGGTGGCCAGCGACAATCTGGTGGACCGGATCTGGGCAGATCAGCCCGACCCGCCCATGGCCCCGGCCAAGATCCACCCTTTGGAATTCGCAGGCGAGGCCCATGGCGACAAGCGCGCGCGGCTGGCGCGCGGGCTGGCGGATGCAGGGCAGGCATCGGCCCTGATCACCCTGCCCGACAGCCTGATGTGGCTGCTGAACCTGCGTGGCGCGGATATTCCGCGCAACCCGCTGGCCCATGGCTTTGCGCTGCTGCAGGCCGATGGCAGCGTCGACCTTTTCATGGCGTCCGCCAAGCTTGATGGGCTGTCGGATCATCTGGGGCCGGATGTGCGGGTTCAGCCCCCTGATGCGCTGCTGCCCCATCTGCAACACTGCGCGGGCCCGGTGCGCGTCGATCCCGGATCGGTGCCGCAGATCCTGGCCGATGCTCTGGGCGATCGGGCGGTCGATGGCGATGACCCCTGTGCGCTTCCCAAGGCCTGCAAGACCGCTGCCGAGATCGACGGCGCCGCCGCCGCCCATCTGCGCGACGGGGCGGCGGTGGTCGAATGCCTGGCGTGGCTCGATGCCCAGCCGGCAGGGACGGTCACCGAAACCCAGGTGGTCACACAGCTCGAGACCTGTCGGCGCGGCGACAACGCGCTGCAGGACATCAGTTTCGAAACCATTGCGGGCACCGGCCCCAATGGCGCGATCATGCATTACCGCGTGACCGAAGACAGCGACAGCCTGCTGCAGGACGGGCATCTTCTGGTGCTCGACAGTGGCGGCCAGTATCTGGACGGGACAACGGATGTGACCCGCACGGTGCCCATCGGCACCGTGGGCGATGCCGAACGGCGCGCCTTTACCCGCGTGCTGCAGGGGATGATCGCCATGTCGCGGCTGATCTGGCCCAGAGGGTTGGCCGGGCGCGACATCGAAGCCATCGGCCGGATGCCACTGTGGCTGGCGGGTCAGGATTTCAATCATGGGCTGGGCCACGGGGTGGGGGCCTATCTGTGCGTCCATGAAGGCCCGCAGCGCCTGAGCCGCGTCAGCCATGTGCCGCTTGAACCCGGCATGATCCTGTCGAACGAGCCCGGCTATTACCGCGAAGGTGCCTTTGGCATCCGCATCGAAAACCTGATCGTCGTGACCCCGGCCCCGGACCTGCCCGACGCAGACCCCGAGCGCGAGATGCTGGCCTGGCGCACGCTGACCTATGTGCCCATCGACCGCCGCCTGATCGTCACCGACATGCTGACAGAAGATGAGCGCGCCTGGATTGACGACTACCACGCGCAGGTGCGGGCGCGGATCGGACCTCTGGTCCGGGACGACACGCGCACCTGGCTTGACGCGGCGACCAAGCCGCTGTGACAGCGCCCCGCCGGGACGCCTTTGGGGCGGGACGTGACGGCCAGTGACATGCGGGTGTTACATCCGCCGGGTCATTGAGCCGCAACATGTATTTGAAAGGGACGAGACCATGACAACAACCGTAAAGATCCGCAAACTGCCGGGCATCTGGACCGTCCGCTCGGGCGGGGCCGTGGTGGGCGAAAGCCGCGCCGCGCTGGAACTGAGCGAAGGGGATCGGGCGCCGGTGGTCTATTTCCCGCGCGCCGACATTGCCATGGCCTTTCTGGAGCGCACCGACAAGGTGACCCACTGCCCGCACAAAGGGGATGCGACGCACTATTCCATCGTCAACAAATCCACCGTGACGCGTGATGCGGCCTGGTCCTATGAGAACCCGATCCCGGCGGCGGAAGAAATCAAGGGCTATGTCGCGTTCTATCCGGGCGACAGCGTGAAGGTCGAACAGCTCTGACCCCTGCACCGAAGGCTGCAGCGCCGATGGTCTGATCCAATGGCGCGCCTTGCGGCGCATTCCAGACTGGCATGGCCATGCGGCCATACGCGGGTGCCCGTGGCAGGCGGCATCACGAATGTTCTTCGGCGGCGGTGGCGGCAAGGGCGCGGTTGTAGACCTTGAGCGCATCCAGGTGGAACACCGCCCCGCGCAGCTCGGGCGCGCCCTGCGGGCCGGTGAGCGAGACCACCGGCACGAAACGCACCTGCGCACGATCAAAGATCGGCATCACCGTTTCCAGCGTGGCGTTGATGTCCACATAGGTGCCCGCTTCGATCATCTGCCAGCAGATGTCGGGGTCGGCCCCTTCGGCATGCACGGTCGACCGCATCACCCCGCCTGCGCGGTACATGGCCAGCAGATAGGCCTGTGGGCCCGGTGCAAGATGGATGGCGCGGCGTTCAAGCTGGGTCAGGAAGAAGGACCGGTCCACCAGCCGTGACGCCAGCGCCGTCGACAGCGACACCGATGTCATCACCGCCAGCCCGATCTGCCAATCTCCGGTCAGTTCAAAGACAATCAGCGTGGTCGAGATCGGCGCGCCCAGAACCGCAGCTGCCACCGCGCCCATGCCCGCAAAGGCATAAAGCTGGTGGGTGCCCGACACTTCGGGGAAGATCGCGGTGGCCACCATGCCAAAGCCCAGCCCCACCAGCGCTCCCACCATCAGCGAGGGCGAAAAGACACCGCCCCCCATGCGCCCACCGATGGTGATCGCCACAGCTACCACCTTGACCACCGCAAAGACCAGCGTTTCCCAGAAGAACAGGTCGCCAAGCAGCGCATCGCGCGTGGTTTCATACCCCACCCCGATGATATGGGGGAACCAGATCGCAATCAGCCCCAGCAGCGCCCCGGCGATGCCGGGCCGCAGCCAGCGCGGCAGCTTCAGCCTGCGCTGCAGCTTTGCGCCCACGGTTTCGGCATAGAAGATCGAGCGCATCAGGATCACCGCCACCAGCCCCGACACCGCGCCCAGGATCAGAAAGGCCGGCAGTTCCACATAGAATTGCAGCGCGCCGGGACTGGTCGCCACATATTCCGCGCTCTGCCCAAAATGCAGCCGCGAGATCACCGTCCCCGCGACCGACGCGATCACGATGGGGGCAAAGGCATGCACCGCAAAGTGGCGCAGCACCACTTCGAGCGCAAAGAGCGCGCCCGCGATAGGCGCGTTAAAGCTGGCCGACACGGCTGCTGCCACCGCGCATCCCAAAAGGTCGCGCCCGGTGATGCCATCGGCATGGATGCGGTCACTGACCCAGGTGGCAATGACCCCGGCGATGTGCACCACCGGGCCTTCGCGCCCTGACGAGCCGCCCGATGACAGGGTGATCAGCGACGCAAAGGCCGACGCGATCCCGGCACGGGTTTCCACGCGCCCGTCATGCAGCGCCGCCCCTTCGATCACATCCGCCACCGATCGCACGCGCGCATCCGGCGTGAACCGGTGCAGGATCTGGCCCACCACCAGCCCGCCCGCAATCGGGATCACCAGCACCATGTACCAGGGCAGCGTGTCGGCAAAGCTGTGCAACATGCGCAGCTCGTCCGTGCCGTAAAGACGGGACTGCAGCGCCGCGATGGCATGGCGGAACCAGACGGCGGCAAACCCCGCCGCGATGCCGATGCACAGCGCGATCAGCCAGAACTGGAAGGCGTTGGGCCCATGGGCGCGCACCATGCGCCAGCCCCGGCGGCAGGTGACGGCGAATCTTTTGATCGGACGGGTAAGCGGTGCGGGGGCCATGGCTGCGGGATCTTCTGGGCGATCCCTTTTGTCTAGGCGCCACGCGGCGCGGGCGAAAGGGGGCAGCGGTCACAATTCCCGGCGGGGAGGTTTTGGCGCCGCACCCCCTGCCCGTTTGCGCGCCGGTCCGCCGCGTGCCCTGGGCTGTGGGCCCCTAGCCCGTCAGCAGCGACCGGGCGGCGGCGCGGGCTTCTTCGGTGATGGTGTCACCAGCCAGCATGCGGGCGATTTCGTCGATGCGCTCGGGCGCGCTGAGGGGGGTCACGGTGGACAGCGTCGCGCCATCCTGCACCGCCTTAGACACGCGCCAGTGATGCGCCCCCTGTGCCGCCACCTGCGGCGAATGGGTCACCACCAGCACCTGCCCGCCATCGGCAAGCGCCGCCAGACGGCGGCCCACCGCATCGGCGGTGGCCCCGCCAACGCCACGGTCGATTTCGTCAAAGATCATGGTCAGCCCACCGGCAGGCCCGGCCAGACAGACCTTGAGCGCCAGCAGAAACCGGCTGAGCTCGCCGCCCGAAGCGATCTTGTTCAGCGCCCCTGCGGGCGCGCCGGGATTGGTGGCCACCGAAAACGCCACCGCGTCGACCCCGGCAGCCCCCGGATCACCCTGGGTGATCTGGGTGGCAAAGACCGCGCGCTCCATTTTCAGCGGCGCAAGCTCGGCCATCACGGCTGCATCCAGCCGTCCGGCGGCGGTGCGGCGCGCATCCGACAACACCGCCGCCGCCGCGTCATAGGCGGCCTGGGCCGCGCTCAGATCCGCCTGCAGGCTGGCCAGATCCTCGGCCCCGGCATCAATGGCCTGCAACCGCGCGCGCAGGGTTTCGGTCAGACCCGGCAGATCTTCAGGCAGGATGTCATGCTTGCGGGCCAGCGCGCGAATGGCAAAAAGGCGCTCTTCGGTGGCTTCCAGATCGGCGGGGTCAAACTCCATGGCCTGCAGGCAGGTTTCGATCCCGGCCTGCGCCTCGGACAGTTCGATCATCGCGCGGTTGAGCGCCGAGAGCGGCGCTTCGAGCGCATCGCCCGCCTGATCGGCCACCCCGTCAAGCCAGCGCATCGCCTCGCCCATGGTGGTTTCGGCCCCATCGCTGAGCAGCCCATGGGCGCGGGTGATGTCGCCGCGAATGCGCTCGGCCCCCTGCATGGCGCGGCGCGCGGTATCAAGCGCGTCGGCCTCGCCGGGTTGCGGATCAAGCTGGTCAAGCTCGTCCACGGCATGGCGCAGGAAATCTTCTTCGGCGCGCGCCTCGGCCAGGGCGGTTTCACGCGCGACCAGCGCCCGCCGCGTGGCGCTGAGCGTGGCCCAGGTGGCCGCCGCATCGCCCAGCAGATCATCATGGCCCGCAAAGGCATCCAGCATGTCGCGATGGGCGCGCGGGTTCAGCAGACCTTTGTCATCATGCTGGCCCTGCAGCTCCACCAGCGTGTCCGACAGGGCGCGCAGCACCTCGCCCGACGCGCGCCGGTCATTGACCCAGGCCGTCTTGCGCCCTTCGGCGCTGTTGACCCGGCGCAGGATCAGGGTGTCGCCCCCCGGCAGCCCGGCCTCGGCCAGCACGGCATGGGCGGGATGGCCGGGGGGCAGATCGAATTCGGCGACAACCTCGCCCTGCTGGGCGCCCTGGCGCACCAGTTCGGCCCTGCCGCGCCAGCCCAGCACAAAGCCCAGCGAATCCAGCAGAATGGATTTGCCCGCGCCGGTTTCGCCGGTCAGCACATTCAGCCCCGGCTGAAACGCAAGTTCCAACCGGTCGATGATCAGAATGTCGCGAATGTCGAGCGCGCGCAGCATGGCCCGGACCTGCGCGCGATCAGAGCCAGCGGCCCTGCACCGACTGGCGATAGATCTGGCTGAGCCAGTTGTTGCCCAGGCTGCGCGCCTCAAGCCCCTGCTGGGTCAAGAGCGCATAGCTGGCTTCGTACCATTCGGTGGAGCGGTAATTGTGGCCCAAAATCGCACCTGCGGTCTGCGCCTCTTCGACAAGGCCAAGCGACAGGTAGGATTCGACCAGCCGGTGCAGCGCTTCGGGGGTGTGCGATGTGGTCTGGAAATCCTCGACCACCACGCGGAACCGGTTGATGGCCGCACTGTAGTGTTTGCGGCGCAGGTAATAGCGCCCGATCTCCATTTCCTTTGATGCCAGATGATCAAAGGCCAGATCGAATTTCAGAATCGCCGAATTGGCATAGGGGCTGTCGGGATAGATCTCGATCACCGTGCGCAGCGATTGCAGCGCCTGAAAGGTCAGCCCCTGATCGCGCCCGACCTCGTCGATCTGGTCGTAATAGCTCAATGCCAGCAGGTACTGCGCATAGGCGGCATCCTGATCGGCGGGATAAAAGTCGATATAGCGCTGCGCGGCGGACCGGCTGTTGGGATAGTCGCGGTCCAGATGATAGGCATAGGCCTGCATGATCAGCGCGCGTTTGGCCCAGGTCGAATAGGGATAAAGCCGTTCGATTTCCGAAAAATAAAAGGCGGCGTCGTCTTCCTTGCCGCGCGACAGTTCATATTCGCCGCGCTCAAAGATCTGTTCGGGGGTGAACGCGTCCAGCGGCACCTGATTGTTGCGGCTGACGCCGCCAAAAAGACCTCCGTTGCCACAGGCCGACAGGGCCACAGCCAAGGCCGCAGCCGACAGCCAGGAAATACGGGACGCGCGGCCTGTCATTCTGGACGATCCTTCCCCATCAGAAAAGCGGTGTAGTCTCACCGTGTTGGACCGGGTCTAGCACAGTCTTTTGCGGGGCAAAACGCCTTAAACGCCTCTGCCCGGTCTCAGATCCGTAACGATACGATGATGCCGCAGCCATGAAAAACCCCCGCAGCGCGGGTGGGGCGCGGCGGGGGCTGTGATCAGATCGGGTCGAACGTGGGGTCAGTTCAGGCGACCTCGGGGATCTCGCCCATGACTAGACCTTCGCCCGGCAGACGGGCTGCGATTTCGGGCGTGCAGGTCACAATGCGATAGGCATCGGGGCGGGCAAAAAGCTCGCACAGCAGCAGGTTGGTCAGGCTGTGCCCGGCCTTGTCACCGGTATAGTGACCCAGGATCGGCGCACCGGCCAGCGCCAGATCACCAAGGGCATCCAGCATCTTGTGGCGCACGGCCTCGTCATCGTGGCGCAGCCCTCCGGGGGTCAGGATGTCATCGCCATCCACCACCACGGCGTTGTCGATGGTGCCGCCACGGGCCAGCCCGTTGGCGCGCATGGCCTCGACGTCTTCGCGACGGCAGAAGGTGCGGCTGTCGCTCAGCACACGGGCAAAGGCACCGTTGGACATGTCCAGCGTGCGCGACTGCTTGCCAATCGCGGTGCCGGGAAAGTCGATGTGAAACTCGATGCGCAGACGGTCGCACCGGTCCAGCGTCGCGGTGGCGCCCTTGTCATCGGTCACGGAAATCGGCTTGAGGATCTCGATCGCGTGGGCCGGGCGATCCTGTGTCAGGATGCCGCGTGCCTTGAAGGCGCGGATGAAGATCAGCGACGACCCGTCGAGGATCGGCAGTTCGGGGCCGTTCACGTCCACCACCACATTGGTGATGCCAGCGCCGGCAAGTGCGGCCATGACATGTTCGACGGTCGACACATCAACCCCGGCAGTGTTCACCAGTCGGGTGCACAGCGGGCCGCGTTCGACCGCGTCCCAGGATGCGGGGATCATGGGGTCGCCAAGCTCGATATCCGTGCGGCGAAACCAGATGCCGTGATCGGCAGGGGCCGGACGCACGGACATGCGTACCTTGCGGCCGGAATGGAGCCCGACACCTTCAAAGGTCACTGCGGATTTGAGCGTCTTTTGCAAGCTTCACCTGATAGTTTTCATGACCACTATGCGGCCACGACATCAGTTAAGCAGGTCACAGGTTTGACTCAATTCAATCTGTGTTACCGTCTGAAACACGCCATTCTACCATAGGCGGAAACCCGCCACATACCGGTCAACACGCTGATTTCAAAATGAAAAGGGCCGCCGAATGGCGACCCTGAATGGTGAATTTGTGAGCGCAATCAGTTCGCCTGACGTCGCAGGAATGCCGGAATTTCGATCCGGTCCTCTTCTGGTTGCGGCGCTGCAGCATTCGGCTGCTGCTGCGGCGCAGCGCGAAGCGGCTGCCCATGGGACCCGCCATGCCCACCGCCATAGTGCTCGGCACGCGGCGCGGGCTGGGGCTGAGGCTGGGGATCGGCGGGCACGTCACCGGCATGGCCGGTCATGCGGTTGATCAGCGAATTGATGCCAAATCCGCGACGCTCGCCCGCAGGCTGCGGGGCGGGTGCTGGCGTGGGGGTCGGCGACGGGGCCGCGATCACCGGGCTTGGTGCCGCTGGGGCCTGACCTGCCGGTGCGGGTTTTTCCACGGCCGCGCGCAGGCGCTGCAGCGTTTCCGGCGACGGTGTGCCGGGGGCAAGGCCCGCAGGCTGACCGGCAGCGGCATGGCTTTGCGGTTCGGCGATCTCTTCGTAATCCTGCTGCGGCTGGAACGCGGCCACCTTGGGCTGATAGGCCGGCGGCGGCAGGCCATCATCGCCATCCACAACGGCAGGATCTTCGATCAGATCTTCATACTCGCCCGAAGCCACGGCGTCGAACAGGCCGGGCTCTTCCGTGCGGGCGGCGGGCATCTCGACCGGAGCGGCGGCAGGCGCTTCGGACACCGGCTCGGGTGTTTCGGCGGCAACATTCTGGGTCAGCGGCGCGGACATGCGGCGGCGCGGGACAGGCACTTCGTTCACGCTTTCCGACGCGTCGATCCCGGTGGCAACCACGCTGACGCGCATCATGCCATCCATGTCGGGATCCAGCGTCGAGCCCACGATGATGTTGGCATCGGGATCGACCTCTTCGCGGATGCGGTTGGCGGCCTCGTCCAGTTCGAACAGGGTCAGGTCGTGGCTGCCAGTGACGTTGATCAGAACGCCTTTGGCACCGCGCAGCGAGATTTCGTCAAGCAGCGGGTTGGCGATGGCCTTTTCGGCCGCCTGAATGGCGCGATCTTCGCCTACGGCTTCGCCTGTGCCCATCATGGCTTTGCCCATTTCGTCCATCACGGCGCGCACGTCGGCAAAGTCGAGGTTGATCAGGCCGGGCCGCACCATCAGGTCGGTCACGCCCTTGACGCCCTGATAAAGCACGTCGTCAGCCATCGAAAACGCTTCGGTGAAGGTCGTCTTTTCATTGGCCAGACGGAACAGGTTCTGGTTGGGAATGATGATGAGGGTATCGACAACCTTCTGCAGCTCTTCCACGCCCTCTTCGGCCTGGCGCATGCGCTTGCCGCCTTCGAACTGGAAGGGCTTGGTCACCACACCCACGGTCAGCACGCCAAGTTCACGCGCCGCCTGGGCGATGATCGGCGCCGCACCGGTGCCGGTGCCGCCGCCCATGCCAGCGGTGATAAAGCACATATGCGATCCGGCCAGATGGTCGACGATGGTTTCGATCGATTCTTCGGCCGCCGCCGCACCGACGCTGGGCCGCGCGCCCGCGCCCAGCCCTTCGGTGACCTTGACGCCCAGCTGCACGCGCTGCTCGGCCGAGCTTTGCGTCAGCGCCTGCGCGTCGGTGTTGGCCACGACGAAATCAACCCCGTCGAGCTCTTTGTCGATCATGTTGTTGACTGCGTTGCCGCCTGCCCCGCCGACACCGAACACGGTGATACGGGGGCGCAGGTCCTGCTGTCCGGGCATCGAAAGGTTCAATGTCATCTGATCTGTCCGCCTGTGCTGCCTGCCCGCATTTTGCGGGAAATTATTGTCCTGTCCTGTGGACAGAGTACCGCGCGAAGGTCTCGGCGTCACTCAAAAAACACAAGGATACCGCAAAATATAGATCTTTGTTGACCCCGCGCTGCGGGATCTTGCCGATGCATACCAGATTTTGCGGGAACGTCCGCGCACACTACTAAAGCCACGCAAATCACAGGGAAAATGCCCCTTGCGCAGTCTGTGAACCAGTCATGTCAGTGGCGGCTGCTCGGCCTGCCTGCGGCCCTCTCTTCGGAGAGCCTTAACGTTTAAATTATCAGAGCCCGCGCGCCGCGCAAGGGGCTGCGCGCGGATTTTGCGATGTTTTCCAACCGGTTTACCAGTTGTCACGGAACCATTTGACCGCCCGGCGCAGCGAGCGCGCCGAATAACGGTCGGCGGGCACTGCAAAGTCCCACCATTCATCCTGCGGATGGGCCGCAAACAGGCTGAGCCCCACCACGCTGGAAAACCCCGGCCCGGTGGCCGATTGCGGCAGCCCATGCACCCGCAGGGGCCGCCCGAGCCGCACCTGATGGCCCAGAATGCGACTGGCCAGCCCGTCCAGTCCGGGGATCTGGCTGCCGCCACCGGTCAGCACGATCTGCTGGGATGGCATGTGATCGAACCCTGCAGCATCCAGACGCGCGCGAACCTCTTCCAGGATCTCTTCGACGCGGGGGCGCATGATGCCGATCACCTCGGCGCGGCTGACGCGGCGCCGGTCGTGTTCCCAATCGCCGGTGTCGCCGCCGATCTCGATCATTTCGCGGTCATCCATGCCGGTGGCGTGCACGCCCCCATGCATGGTCTTGATCCATTCCGCGCGGGCCGCCGGAATGCCCAGCCCCATAGAGATGTCGCCGGTCACGTGATCGCCGCCGATGCGCACCGCATCGGCAAAGATCATGTGCTTTTTCATGAAGATCGACAGCCCCGTCGCACCGCCGCCCAGGTCGATGCAGGCCGCACCCAGTTCCTGTTCATCCTCGACAAGGCTGGAAATCCCCGCCGCATAGGACGCCGACGCGATGCCCGCCAGTTCCAGATCGCAGCGCTTGATGCAATGGGCCAGATTCTGGATCACATCGGCATCCACGGTCAGCATGTGCATGTCCACCGCCAGCGCCTGACCGCGCTGGCCGCGCGGATCGCCCAGACCCGAACGATGGTCGAGCGCAAAGTTCACCGGCTGGGCGTGCAGCACTTCGCGGCCGGCCCCGTACTCGGGCACGTCGCAGGCGGCAAGCACGCGGCCCACCTCGGCCTCGGTCACGACCTGGTCTTCCAGGTCGATCCGCCCATCGAGCCCATAAGAGCGCGGCGCGCCGCCCGAAAAACAGGCGATCACATGATCCACGCGCAGCTCGGCCATTTTCTGGGCCGCCTGCAGCGCGGTGCGGATCGCGCGCTCGGTTTCCTGCATGGCGCGGATTTCACCGAATTTGATGCCCCGCGACCGGGTGGTCGCAGCCCCCACAACGCGAAAGCCCGACTGACCGGCCATCGAGCCGATGGAATTGTCGTCGCTCAGCGGCCCCTGCCCGTCAAAGCGCAGCACCAGGCACGAGATCTTGGACGTGCCCACATCAAGGATCGCCACGACCCCGCGCTGCATCGCCTGGCGGCGCATCTGCCGCATCAACCGCTGTGAGTGATAAAGGTCCTTCATCCGTCCTGCCCGCCTGCGTCTTCGCCCCGGATGCGCCACAGCTCCTGCACCGCATCCTCTGTCAACCTCAGGGTTGGTCTTGCGGCCAACCGCATATCCACGACCGCCAGATCCCGGTCGAGCATCTCATGTGCCTTGTGCAGCGCGATCACCCGTTCCAGCGCCTGCACCGGGTCCTGAACCGGCAGCAGGATGCGCTGATCGCGATCCAGCACGATGTCCCAGCGGCGTTCGCCCACGCGCACCAGCCCGCGCATCCGGTCCCCCAGCGGCGCGGCCGCGTCGATCAGCAGCAGCGCTTCGGCAATCTGACGATCCGCCCCCTGCCCGGCAACCAGCGGCAGGTCGGGGAAATCCTTGCGGCTGTCGACCCGCGCGATGCGCACGCCGCCCGCGTCGATCAGGCTCAGCCCGCTCCAACTGCGCCAGAGCGCGGCCGGGATCCGTTCGACCACATCGACCTGCAGCACCCCGCCGGGACGGATGCGCACCCGCGCGCTTTCCACCGGAGCCAGTGCCGCCACCGTGTCGCGCATCGCATCGGGATCCAGATCGAACGAGCTTGCCGGGAAATCCACCGGCAGCGCGGCGCGGATGTCATCGGCCAGATCGGCGCTGGCCCCGTCGATGGCCATCAGTTCGACCATGAATTCGGGGCGCTCGCGCACCATCGCCTTGAGATCGTCGATCTTCCCGGTGATCTGCGCCACCCGGTCCCCGGTCAGAAAGAACGCAGCGACCGCCGCCCCCAGCACCAGCCCCGGCACCCCGATGCGCAGCCCCAGCCGGATCCCCGGCGTGAGCATCCAGCGCTGCACCCGATAAGACAGGCGCGACGGGGCCGGATCGTGGGATGGGCCTAGCGATTGCATGACGCGTCCCTGACCAGCCAGGCACAGAGCTGGCCGAATGTCATGCCCACCGCCTGCGCCTGTTCGGGCGTCAGCGATGTGGGCGTCATGCCCGGCTGAGTGTTGGTTTCCAACAGAATCAGCCCATCGGCGCCGCGCGTGTCGTCCCAGCGGAAATCGGTGCGCGACACGCCGCGACAGCCCAGCACCTCATGCGCGCGCAGCGCATGGGTCATGCACAGATCAAAGATGTCCTGCGGGATGTCGGCGGGCACCACATGGCGGGACCCGCCAGTGGCATATTTGGCGTGGTAGTCATACCAGCCTTCGGTAAAGATCTCGGTCACCGTCAGTGGCCGGTCGCCCAGCACCGTGCAGGTCAGCTCGCGCCCCGGCGCATAGGCTTCGACCATCAGCACATCGGGCATGTCATCGGCGATCGCGGGCGGCCCGTTGGCGGCCTCCTGCACGATGTAGACGCCCACGCTCGACCCTTCGTTGTTGGGTTTGACCACATAGGGCGGCGCCAGCACGTGATCGGCCATGATCTGCGCCTTGGAGGCCAGCACGCTGTCCACCACCGGCAGGCCGGCGGCGCGATACGCGTCCTTGCTGCGCTCCTTGTCCAGAGACAGCGCCGATGACAGCACCCCCGAATGGGTATAGGGCAGCCCCATCCATTCCAGCAGGCCCTGCACACAGCCATCTTCGCCCCAGCGGCCATGCAGGGCGTTGAACACCACATCAGGTGCGGCGTCGCGCAACCGGTCCACCAGATCGGGACCGGCATCAATTTCCACTGTTTCGAATCCCTCGCCCCGCAGCGCAGAGGCGCATTCGCGCCCGGTGGACAGGGACACTTCGCGCTCTGCCGAAGGGCCGCCCATCACGACTGCAATACGGGGGGGCTTACCGCTCGACTGACCCACGCCCTTGCCTCGTTCCTACCGGCTTTGGCACCGGTTTTTCTGTACCCCTGTCACAGGTGGCGGGCGGTTATGCCTGTCTCTGCCCGTCTCGGCCTGTGTCGTCACATGTGCCGGGCGCGTGGCCCGGATCTGTATTCAGGGGTTTTTCACATGCGCGTCACCGACCCGCATGATTTCCCATTCTAGGCGTTGGCCGCTGGTTTCGTAAACCTTTTTTCGCACCTCTTCGCCCAGGGTTTCGAGATCGGCAGCCGTCGCGCCCCCGGCGTTGATCATGAAATTCGAATGCTTTTCACTCATCTGTGCGCCGCCCCGGCGGGCGCCGCGCAGCCCTGCGGCATCAATCAGTTTCCAGGCCTTGAGGTCATGCACATCATCCGCCCGCCCCGTCGATGAAAAGCCCGCCGGGTTGCGGAACGTGGATCCTGCGCTGCGTTCCTTGGTGGGCTGGGACGCGTCGCGGCGCGCGATCTGATCGTCCATCCGCGCGATCAGCGCGTCAGGGTCGGCACGCGGGCCTTCAAGCACCGCATCCACCAGAACCGCCCCATCGGGCAGATGGCTCTGACGATAGGCAAAGCGCAAATCCTCGGGCCCGAGCGTGACCAGCTCGCCACTGCGCAGCACCGCGCGGGCCGACACGAACACATCCGCCAGATAGCTGCCATAGCAGCCCGCATTCATCCGAACCGCCCCGCCGATGGATCCCGGAATGGTGCGCAGGAATGTCAGATCCACGCCCTGATCGGCCGCACGCCGCGCCACATGCGCATCCAGTGCTGCCGCACCGGCGGCCACACGGGGGCCCGTCACCTCGATCTGATTGAACCCGCGCCCCAGCCGGATCACGACGCCGCGCACCCCGCCATCCCGCACGATCAGGTTTGACCCGACCCCCATGGGAAAGACCGGCACATCGCCGGGCAGATCACGCAGGAAACTGGCCAGATCTTCGGCATCGGCGGGCTGGAACAGCCAGTCCGCCGGGCCACCCACACGCAGCCATGTCAGCTCGGACAGCGAACGCCCCGCCACCAGCCGCCCCCGCACCTCGGGCAGATCCATATCGCATACTCCTGATCCCCGCGCCCGGCGCTCTGCCGCAGGCAGAGCGCCCCACGGCGACGCCAGAGGCGGCGCAAAACCTCAAATGCGCCGAAGGCGCGCCTTTCAGTTACCGCCGGTCAAGGCCGCGGGCAAGCGGTTCGCCCAGGCGGTGATTGATCCCGCACCCAGACAGACCACCATGTCGCCCGGACGCGCCTGCTCCTGCACCAGCCGCAGCAGGTCGCCTTCGTCCTGAACCGCGCGCGCATGGCGGTGGCCATGGGCGATCAGACCGGCCACAAGATCATCGCGGCTTGCGCCTTCGATCGGGGCCTCTCCGGCGGCAAAGACATCGGCAATCCCCACCACATCCGCTTCGTTGAAACAGGCGCAGAACTCTTCGAACAGATCCGACAGGCGCGAATAGCGATGCGGCTGATGCACCGCGATCACCCGCGCGCCGGGCGTATCGGCCACCGCATGGCGGGCGGCTTTCAGGACGGCGGCGATTTCGACCGGGTGGTGGCCGTAATCGTCAATCACGGTGACGCCGTTCACTTCGCCCACCTTGGTGAACCGCCGGTTGACGCCTTTGAATCCGTCGAGCGCGGCGCGGATCTCGGCCTTTTTCATGCCCAGATGGCGGGCGACGGCGACGGCGGCCAGCGCGTTCGACACGTTGTGATCCCCGGGCATCGGCAACCGGCAATCTTCGATCACGCCGCCCTCGGTCAGCTCAATATCGAAATTGGCGACACCACCGGAGTACGTTAGGTTCACCGCCCGGACATCCGCCTGGGCGTTGAAGCCGAAGGTCACCACCCGTCGATCCGTCACCCGGCCCAGCAGCGACTGCACTTCGGGGTGATCGGTGCAGAGCACCGCGAGCCCGTAAAAGGGGATGTTGGAGACGAAATCGTCGAAGCCTTTGCGCAGGTTTTCGATCGTGCCCCAATGTTCCATATGTTCGGGGTCGATATTGGTGACGATGGCGATGGTGGCGGGCAGACGGTTGAAGGTGCCGTCGCTTTCGTCGGCCTCGACCACCATCCAGTCGCCACTGCCGACGCGGGCATTGCTGTCATAGGCGTGAATGATGCCGCCGTTGATCACCGTGGGATCAATGCCGCCCGCATCGAGAAGGGCGGCCACCATGGTCGTCGTCGTCGTCTTGCCATGGGTGCCTGCGACGGCAATATTCGAGCGCAGGCGCATCAGTTCGGCCAGCATCTCCGCGCGACGTACCACCGGCAGGCCCAGGCGGCGGGCTTCATCCAGTTCCGCATTGCCGCGCTTGATGGCCGAGGAAATCACGATGACCTCAGCACCTTCGAGGTTTTCGGCGCGCTGGCCTTCGAAGATCGTCGCCCCCAGACGTTCCAGCCGCGCGGTGATCTTGGAGGCTTTCAAGTCGGACCCCTGCACCTTGTAGCCTGCGCGCAGCAGCACCTCGGCGATCCCCGACATGCCGATGCCGCCGATGCCGACAAAGTGGATCGGGCCCATTTCCGTGGGAAGCTTGGTCGCGGCGGCTGCGTTCATCTCAATCTCCTGCGAGGGTTTCCACGAGCGCGCCCAGCCGTTTTGCCGCATCGGGCTTGCCTTGGGCGCGGGCGTTTTCGCTCATTCTCTTGCCGACACCGGGGGTCAAGAGGATCGTCATGATCTGCTCCGAGAGCGAGGCGGGGTCAAGGGCGGTTTCCTGCACCACCATGGCCGCATCGGCATCAACCAGCCCACGGGCATTGGCGGTTTGATGATCCCCCGTCGCGGCAGCTAAGGGGATCAGGATCGCCGGTCGACCGATCACCGAGAGATCCGCCACCGAAGAGGCGCCCGACCGGCAGATCACCAGATGGGCGCCCGCCATCAGCTCGGCCATATTACCGAAAAAGGGCTGGATCTCGGCATCGACCCCCGCCTTGTCGTAGCAGGCCCGAACCCGCTCCGCATCCTCGGGCCGCGCCTGATGGATCATCTCCAGCCGCGCCCGCAGGCTTTCGGGCAGACGCGCCACCGCGTCGGGCACCACATCGGAAATCACCCGCGCGCCCTGGCTGCCGCCAAAGGCCAGAAGCCGCACCGGCCCTTCGCCATTGATCTCGGGATAGGGATGGCCCGCCTTCTCAAGGATCTGACCGCGCACCGGATTGCCGATATTCTCGCCAGTCACACCTTTCGGCAGGATGGTCGGCCAGGTGCCGCAGGCAACCTTGTTCACGCGGGCCGCAAAGATCTGATTGACCCGGCCCAAAACGCCGTTCTGCTCGTGGAGCATGCGCGGCACGCGCAGCACCCAGGCCGAAGCAATCGCCGGGATCGACGGATAGCCGCCGAACCCCGCCACCACATCCGGGCGATCGGTGAGAAAGCGCAGGCTTGCGGTCAGCACGCCGCCCAGAATGCGCAAGGGCACCAGCACCTTGGCCACCACGCCGCCCCGGGCAAAGGTGGCGCTGGCCACCTGCCGGATCGTCACCGCCTCGGGAAATCCGCCCGCATAGCGCGCGCCGCGTGCATCCGTGGACAGGGTGACCCGCCAGCCCTTGGCCAGCATCTCTTCCGCCAGCGCCTGAGCCGGGAACATATGCCCGCCGGTGCCGCCCGCCGCGATCACGAGATGCCGCTGCTTCATCGTCCGCTCCGCACCAGATAATCGCGGATCTCGCCCTGGGGCCGTGCGCGGGTGAAGGCCAGAAGCATCCCCATCAGAATGCCACCGGCGACTAGCGACGAACCACCATAGGAGACGAACGGCAGGGTCATGCCCTTGGCGGGCAGGAGCCGCACGGCGACCGAAAGGTTGATCATCGCCTGCATGGCAAAGGTGCAGGCGAGGCCGGTGCCCGCGAGCCGGATGAAGGCATCGCGTTCGCGCATCAGCCGGAAGAGCGAGCGCAACACGATGGTGGCGTAGAGGAAGATGATCACGAGGACGAGGATCAGGCCGAATTCCTCGGCCGCCACGGCAATGATGAAGTCGGTATGGGCGTCGGGCAGCGACCATTTCACCGTGCCCTCGCCTACGCCGACACCGAAGAACCCGCC
>JAOXSC010000210.1 GCA_025800215.1 Marinibacterium sp. | reverse complement strand
AACACCGTCCGAAGCGCGCCGGACGCTTGAGCAATTTGAGGGCTCCGCGCCCGGCGCGCTTGCCCAGCCCGAAACCGACGACTATCAAAACCAAACCCGAAGACTCTCGTTATGAACGAGGGACCAGTGGGGGGCAGGTCAGGAACTTACTCTGCTCAGAGGGGCAATCGCTTTGTTTTTCTGGTTGAAATTGCAAACTGATACTGACTCCCATGCTTGATGGCATCCGCATCATCGAGGTCGAAGGCCTCGGGCCCGGCCCCTTTGCGGGGATGATGCTGGCGGATCTGGGGGCCGAGGTGATCGTCGTGCACCGCGCATCGGGTCCGGCGGCGGGGATGCCGCCGCAGCCGGTGATCGACCGGGGCAAGGCGTCGATTGCGCTGGATCTCAAGGACGCGGGCGATGTGGCCGTGTTTCAGGCGCTGCTGGCCACGGCGGATGGGCTGATCGAAGGGTTCCGTCCGGGGGTGATGGAGAAGCTGGGGCTTGGGCCCGAAGACTGCCAAGCGATCCGCCCCGCGCTGGTCTATGGCCGGATGACGGGCTGGGGGCAGGCGGGGCCGCTGGCGCAGACGGCGGGGCATGATCTGACCTATGCGGCGATGTCGGGGGCGGCCTTCTATGCGGGGCAGGCGGGCACGCCGCCCTTTCCTCCGCCGACGCTGCTGGGTGATGTCGGGGGCGGCGCGCTGTATCTGGTGATCGGGATGCTGACGGGGCTGATGCGGGCGCGGGACACCGGGCAGGGCTGTGTCGTGGATGCCGCGATTGTGGACGGATCCGCGCATATGATGAACCTGCTGATGACCCTGCGCCAGTCCGGCCAGTTCGGCGATGGGCGCGGGGGGAACCTGCTGGATGGCCCGCATTGGAGCCGCTCCTATGCCTGCGCGGATGGGCGGTTCATCAGCGTGCAGTGCCTTGAGCCGCACTTCTATGCGCTGTTTCTGGACAGGATGGGGTTGGGCGATGACCCTGCGTTTCAGGCCCAGCATGACCGCGCTGCCTGGCCCGAACTGACGCGCCGCCTGCAGGCGCTGTTTGTCACCCGCAGCCGCGATGACTGGGCCGCGCTGTTTCTGGGCAGCGATGCCTGTGTGGCCCCGGTGCTGAGCCCGGCCGAGGCCGCAGCCCATCCCATGACCCGCCCCCGTGGCACATGGGTCGATGCGCATGGCGCGCTGCAGGCCGCCGCCGCGCCCCGCTTTGACGGCCAGCCGCCCACCCGGCCGCGCCCGGCGCCTGTTCGCGACGCCGATGGCGACCGTCTGCGCGCCGAGCTGGGCTTGCCGCCCAGGCGGCCTGCGCCTTAGGTCAGAATATCGGGAATGGTGGCAAAGGCATGGCGCAGCGCGTCCGACCAGCGCTGTGACAGGTCCTGGAACCCCAGATCATCGCGTTCGATCCGCCGGTCATGGGCGAAGCCATAGGTGTCCACCGGCAGCACCGTCAGATCCAGCGGCATGCCCACCGACAGGTTGGATCGCAGGGTCGAATCCATCGACAGCAGCGCTGCCTTGGTGGCGTCGGCCAGCGACGTTTCGGGCAGGATCACACGGTCGAGGATCGGCTTGCCGTATTTGTGCTCGCCAATCTGAAAGAACGGGGTGTCGGTGGTGGCCTCTATGAAATTGCCGGCCGAATAGATCAGGAACAGGCGCAGCGGGCCCCCCGCGCGCTGGCCCGCACAGATGATCGACGCATCCGACGATTCCCCCCGCGCCGACAGGCCGGGGCCGTATTGGGCCTGAACCACGCGCATCGCTTCGCCCACGGTTTCGGCCACCTGAAACATGCCCGGCGCCGAATACAGGGTGCGCACCCCGTTATTGGGGTTTTCGATGTTTTCCTGCAGCAGCGACATCACCGCCTGGGTGATCGCCAGATTGCCCGCGGTCATCAGCGTGATGGCGCGTTCACCCGGAACGGTCCAGGTGAACATCTTCTTGTAGCGCGAGATATTGTCCAGCCCGGCATTGGTTCGTGTGTCGGACAGGCAGATCAGCCCCTGGTTGACCTTGATGCCCACGCAATACGTCATACTTGCTCCCCGCCACCTTGGGCGGTGGCGCTCTTATTGTACCTGTGTTTCAGCCTCGCCGATGATGATCGGCTGGAACCCGAAATCGGTACCGATCGACAGCGCGAGAGTGTTGGAGCGAATGACCAGCGTGGTCAAGTATTCATGCAATCCATAGTCAATAATACCGTCCACACCGATGCTTTGCAGATCGTCGCGCATCGCCAGCACCTGATCCAGACTGTCGCGCCCGGCCGCGCCGCCCGCGTGCAGGTATTCCAGTTCCTGCGCGGCACTTTCGACGCAATACAGGAACGAGCGCGGCGTGCGGGTGTTGAGCAGCAGGAAATCAATCACCAGCCGCGAATCCACCGGTTTGTGATAGACCCAGCGATAGGCCGTCCGCGTGCCGGATGCGCGCAGCAGATTGTCCCATTGCAGCTGATCCATGCCCGATCCGATCGGATGGGCATCGGGCATCAGTACGTGATATTTGACGTCTAGCAACCGCGCGGTAGCATCGGCGCGCTCGATCAGCTCGCCCAGACGCAGAAAGCTCAGCCGTTCGTCATTGAGCATCGTGGCCGACACCGCCCCGCGAAACAGCGCGGTAAAGCGGCGCATGCGTTCCAGCGTCGATGACAGGTAGCGCGGCGCGCAGTCCCGGTCGAGCAAGGCCCGCCCTTCGCGCCAGGCGTCATTGGCCGCCGCCCAGGTTTCGGCCGAAATCGCTCCGCGCTGCGCCCGCGCATTGGCGCGCGCATTGGCAAAGCAGGACATGATCGAAGACGGGTTGTCCGGATCCAGAACCAGATGGCGGATCGCATCCTGGGCGCTGGCGGTTTCCAGATCCCCCGGAAAGGTGCTGCGACAGCCCGCAGCGATCAGGATCGCCGCCCATTCGCTGCCCGGCAGATGCGATTTGCCCGACATGGCATGCAGCCTTTGCCCGGCTTCAAGAAACCGCGCCACATTGTCGGCGCGTTCCATCGAGCGGCCCAGCCAGAACAGGCCTTCGGCGGTGCGACTAAGCATCGGGCATCTCCTGTCGCGTGTCGGGGCCGGTATCCAGAACCCAGGTGTCCTTGACCCCGCCGCCCTGGCTGGAATTGACCACCAGAGATCCTTCGCGCATGGCCACGCGGGTCAGCCCGCCGGGCACCAGACGCGGCTCGGCGCCGGTGATCACGAAGGGGCGCAGATCCACATGGCGCGGCACCAGCCCGTCATCGGTCAGGATCGGCGCGGTCGACAGCGCCAGCGTCGGCTGGGCGATATAATTGTCGGGGGTTTCGCGGATCTTCTGGGCGAATTCGGCCTGTTCTTCGGGCGTCGATTTGGGGCCGATCAGCATGCCGTAGCCGCCTGATCCCTGTACCTCTTTGACGACCAGCTCGGACAGGTTGGCCAGCACATAGTCGCGTTCATCGGGCAGTTCGCAACGATAGGTGGGCACGTTTTTCAGGATTGGTTCTTCACCCAGATAAAAGCGGATCATATCGGGCACGTAGATATAGATCGCCTTGTCATCGGCCACACCCGTTCCGGGCGCGTTGACCAGCGTCACGCCGCCTGTCCGGTAGACATCCATCAGCCCCGGCACACCCAGAACGGAATCGGGGTTGAAGACCTCGGGGTCCAGAAACGCGTCATCAATCCGGCGATAGATCACATCGACCTTTTCGGGGCCCCGGATGGTGCGCATCCAGACATGGCCGTTTTCGCAATAAAGATCCTGCCCTTCGACCAGCTCGACCCCCATGCGGTCGGCCAGAAAGGAATGTTCGTAGTAGGCCGAATTGAACGACCCCGGTGTCAGGATCGCCAGCGTCGGCGGCCCGTCGCAGCGCGGCGGGGCCAGCGCGGACATGGCATCGGCCAGAAGGTCGGGATAGGTGTCCACCGGCCGGATCGCGCCATCGCTGAACAGGCTGGGGAACATCTGCATCATCACCTCGCGGCTTTCGAGCATATAGCTCACGCCCGATGGTGTGCGGCAATTGTCTTCGAGCACCAGAAAGTCTTCGGGCCCGGTGCGCACAACGTCGATGCCGCAGATGTGTGACCAGACCCCGCCGGGTGGTTCGACCCCGATCATTTCCTTTTCAAAGGCGGGGTTGTCCAGCACCAGATCGCGCGGGATCAGCCCGGCATCAAGGATCTTTTGCGCGCCATAGATGTCGGCCAGAAACGCGTTCAGCGCCCGGCTGCGCTGGATCGTGCCGCGTTCCAGCACGGACCATTCATCGGCGCTGAAGATGCGCGGGATCATGTCGAACGGGATCAGCCGTTCCGGATCGCCCCCTTCGCCATAGACCGCAAATGTGATGCCGACCTTGCGAAACAGGGCTTCGGCCTCTTCGCGCCGCTGCAGCAGGGACGCCACGCCGTCGGTTTCGACCCAGGTCTGGATCTGCTCATATTCCGGGCGCAACGCACCCGATTTGGACATTTCGTTGAACATTACTTCAGCATTCTGTTGCGCTGAAATCGAGCGTGGAGGACTCTGATTTTCGGGGCAAGCATTCTGCAAGCCGCACAAGCAAATGACAGGAATTAAGGCGGGACATTGGTTAATTCATGAGCTTTCAAGTCGCCCTGAACCACAGGACCCGCTATCGCTATGACCGTCTGGTCTCGCACGCGCCGCATATCATCCGGCTGCGTCCGGCGCCGCATACACGAACCAAGATCCTGAGCTATTCGCAGCGGATTTCGCCCGGCGACGTGTTTGTGAACTGGCAGCAGGATCCGTTCGCCAATTATCTGTCCCGCGTGGTTTTTCCAGAGAAATCCGATCATTTCGAGGTCGAAGTGGATCTGGTCGCCGATCTTGAGGCGATCAACCCGTTCGACTTTTTCCTGGATGACACCGCGCAAGAGGCCGGCTTTCGTTATGATGCCGACAGCCTGGCGGATCTGGCCCCCTATATGGTCAAGCCAAAGATCACGCCCCGGCTGCGGGCGTTTCTGGCCGACGCCCCGGCCAATGCCGGATCGACCATCGACTATGTCGTGGCGCTGAACCAGTATGTGCAACAGGCCGTCAGCTATGTCGTGCGCATGGAGCCGGGCGTCCAGACCCCCGAAGAGACGCTGGAACGCGGGCGCGGATCGTGCCGCGACAGCGGCTTGCTGCTGGTCGAGATGATGCGCCATTTCGGCTATGCCGCGCGCTTTGTGTCGGGCTATCTGATCCAGCTGACGCCCGACATCCCGTCGCTGGATGGTCCGTCCGGCCCTGATGAGGATTTCACCGATCTGCATGCCTGGGCCGAAGTCTACCTGCCCGGCGCGGGCTGGGTGGGGCTGGACCCGACATCGGGGCTGTTTGCCAGCGAAGGCCACATCCCTTTGGCCGCCACCCCCAACCCGCGTTCGGCGGCCCCGATTTCGGGGGCGGTGGACAAGGCCGAGGTCGAGTTCGATTTCGACATGACCATCACCCGCGTGGGCGAACCGCCGCGCCAGACCAAACCCCTGACCGATCCGCAATGGTCGGCGATCCGGGGCGTGGGCAAGGTGGTGGATGCCGCACTTGATGCGGGCAAGGTGCGCCTGACCGTGGGGGGCGAGCCCACCTTTGTGGCCGCGTCCGACCGCGATGCCGATGAATGGACGGTTGATGCGGTGGGGCCCACCAAACGGACCTATGCCGACCGTCTGGTCCGGCGCCTGCGCGACCGGTTCTGCCCCGGCGGCGCGCTGCATTACGGGCAGGGCAAATGGTATCCCGGTGAACAGCTGCCCCGCTGGGCGTTCGAGCTGCATTGGCGCAGCGATGGGCTGCCGCTTTGGGAAAACCCCGATCTGATCGCGCGCGAAGGCAGTGGCGGCGCCACGATCGACACCGCCAAGCGCTTTGTCAAAGCGCTGTGCGATCGGCTGGACGTGCCCGGCGACCACGCGGTGCCCGCCTATGAGGATCCGGTTGAATTTGCCCTGCGTGAAGCCAACCTGCCCCCCGATGCCACGCCCGACATGGTGGATATGGCCGATCCGATGCTGCGCCGCCGCCTGATCGCCGAGATGGAGCGCGGCGTGGGAACTGCCAAATCCTATGTGCTGCCGCTGCAACAGGCCCAGAGCGCGGCCGTCGCAGCCCAGTGGATGTCGGAAATCTGGAACACAAGGCGCGGCCGGATCTTTCTGATCCCCGGCGACAGCCCTGCCGGGCTGCGCCTGCCGCTCGAGGCTCTGCCGGTGCTGCCCGACGGGGTGGCGGCGGTGCCCTTTACGCAGGACACGATGCAGACGCCACCGCCGCTGCCGCGCCGCTTTGATGCGCCGCCCCGGTTTCAGCAGGCCGGTGATGCACTGGATGACAGTGGCCCGCGCCCGCCGGATCGGTCTGACGCGCCCGAGCCCCGGTTCGAAGCTGTCGGTGGTCATGTGCGCACCGCCCTGTCGGTCGAGCCGCGCAATGGAACGCTATGCGTGTTCCTGCCGCCGGTCTTCAATGCCGAAGGGTACCTTGCTCTGCTCAATGCGGTCGAAGACACCGCCGCCGCGCTTGATCAGCCGGTGCATGTCGAAGGCTATGCGCCCCCGTCCGATCCGCGCCTGAACGTGATCAAGGTCACGCCTGATCCCGGCGTGATCGAGGTCAATATCCATGTCGCCCACAGCTTTGACGACCAGACCGCCATCACCGAAGCGCTTTATGAAGAGGCACGGGCGGTCGGGCTGGATTCGTCGACCTTCCTGCTGGATGGCCGGGTGACCGGGTCTGGCGGTGGCAACCATGTGGTGATGGGCGGTGCGACCCCCGCCGACAGCCCGTTCCTGCGCCGCCCCGATCTGCTGGCGTCGATCATCCGCTACTGGCAGAACCACCCGTCGCTGAGTTATCTGTTTTCGGGGCTGTTTGTCGGACCGACCAGCCAGGCGCCGCGTCTGGACGAGGCGCGCCATGACAGTCTTTACCAGATGGAACTGGCGCTGACGCGCCTGCCCAGCCCGCCCGATGCGCCGTCCTGGCTGGTGGACCGGCTGTTCCGCAATCTGCTGATCGACGTGACAGGCAACACCCACCGGGCCGAGATCTGCATCGACAAGCTCTATTCCCCCGATGGCCCTGCCGGGCGGCTGGGGCTGGTGGAATTCCGCGGCTTTGAAATGCCGCCGCATCCGCGCATGGCGGTGGCGCAGAACCTCGTTCTGCGCGCATTGATCGCGCGGTTCTGGGATGCGCCCTATCAGGGCGAGCTGATCCGCTGGGGCACCGCGTTGAACGACCGGTTCACGCTGCCGCATTTCGTGTGGCAGGATTTCGAAACCGTGCTGAGCGATCTGTCGGCGCATTTTGGCGTGACCTTCGATCCCGACTGGTTCCAGGCCCAGCTTGCGTTCCGGTTCCCGGTGGCTGGTACGGCTGATGTCGCGGGCTGCGAGATCGAGCTGCGCAACGCCATCGAACCCTGGCCCACCCTGGGCGAAGAAGGCACGATCGGTGGCACCACGCGCTTTGTCGACAGCTCCTGCGAACGCCTGCAGGTGCGGTTCCGGGATCTGCCCGACGGGCTGCTGCCCACGGTGAACGGTGTGCGCATCCCGCTGGTGGAAACCGATGACGGCCATGTGGCGGGGATCCGGTTCCGGGCCTGGTGGCCGGCCCATTGTCTGCACCCGACCGTGGCGCCGCATGCGCCGCTGACCTTTGACCTTTACGATCCCGACCTGGGCCGGTCGCGGGGGGGATGTACCTATCGCGTGGCGCATCAGGGCGGGCGGGCGCATGAAACGCGCCCCGTCAATGACCTTGAGGCCGAAGGCCGCCGCCTGGCGCGGTTCGACCATGGCCACACGCCGGGGCCGTTTGTGCTGCGCCATCTTGATCCGCATCCCGAATTCCCCACCACGCTGGATCTGATGCGGCTTTAGCAGCCGCGCCGGAACCGGCTGTCCCGCCTGTCGGCGGGGCGGCCATGGGCGCGGTGTGCGATCCGGTTGTCACCTGCTTGACGTTAGGGCATGATGCTGAACCACCAAGTTCAGTTTTTTGCTTCTGTCCGAAAGCAGGTGTAACAATTTCACGGTTGCGGTTCCCCCGATACACGACGCAGTGGATCTATGCGATCACTTGCGCGATCATCCTTGTGGCGCTTTGGGTCGGTCTCCGGCAGGGCAATATTGGTGCCGCCTTCGACGAAGGCGAACTGGGCACCTATGCGTCGGTCCTGATCCTGCTGTTGACCGGTGGCACCAGCTTTGCGCTCTACCGCGCGCGCCGGGGTGGCAGCGCATTGGCCCTGAGTGATGACCGGCGGATCTGGCAGGTCTGCGGGGTCGGGTTCATCTTTCTGGCGCTGGATGACGCGTTTCGGATCCATGAAAATCTGGACAAGCTGATCCACCGGGTCGCGGGGTTGCAGGAAACCGGTCTGAGCGACCGGATCGACGATGTGCTGATCCTGATCTACGGGCTGATCGGCTTTGCCATTCTGGCGCGCGCGCGGCGTGAAATTGCGCGCAGCCGGGGGTTTCTGATCTTCATGATCGACGGGTTCGCTCTCATGGTGGTGCAGTTCTGTATCGACGTGGCCACCAATTCCAATGATCTGCTGATCTGGATCGGCATCCCGGCCGGACAGCACGACATAATCCTGAGCGTGGCCATGGCGGCCGAAGAAAGCGTCAAGCTGCTGGCGGGTGCTACATTGCTGGCAGGGTTCGTGCATGCCTATCGCGAACTCGCGCTGCACCATGCTGTGCCGCGGTCGGGACGCCCATTGCCCAAAGGTTGACCGGTGCGCTTTGGCTCAGGTCGGGCGTGCCGCGTTGATCGCGTCAGCGATATGGCGAATGCCCTGGGGGATGCGCTCGGCCGCGATGGAGGAATAGGCCAGCCGATAGAAATTGCGTGGCCGGCGGGCGGGGTCAAAGAACGGGCCGCCGGGCTCGATCAGCACGCCCTGCCCATGCAGATCTGACGCCAGCGCCCCGGTATCCACCCCGTCGGGCGCGCGCATCCACAGCGATGACCCGCCAAAGATCCCGCGCCCAGCCACGCATAGCCCATGGTCGGCCACGGCGGCTTCGGTCGCTTCGCGGCGCTGGTGCAGGATGCGGGCCATGCGGCGGATCTGGGCATCGTAATGGCCCAGCGACAGGAAATAGGCAGCGGTGCGCTGGATGTGGCCCGGCGGGTGGCGCAGCACGCTGGCGCGCAGGGCGCGGGCTTCGCGGATGAAGGGCTCGGAGCCCACCAGATAGCCAAGCCGCAGCCCCGGAAACAGCGATTTCGAAAAGCTGCCCACATAGATCACCCGCCCATCGGTATCGAGCGATTTGAGCGCCGGGGATGGCGGGGCCAGAAAGGACATTTCGAATTCGTAATCGTCTTCGACAATCACCGCGCCCATCTGGCGCGCGCGTTCGAGCAGCGCCAGCCGCCGCGCCCGCGGCATGGTGGCGGTGGTGGGGCTTTGATGGCTGGGGGTGGTGAAGATCACGCCGGTACCGTCGGGGATCTGATCGGGGGGCAGCCCGTCATCATCCACGCGCACCGGGGTGATGCGCGCACCGGTTGCCGCAAGCTGGTCGCGCAGCGCGTGATAGCACGGGTCTTCGACCACGCCGCGCTGACCCGGCGCCATCAGGATCTGGGCGCTCAGCCACAGGGCGTTCTGGGCGCCAAGGGTGATCAGGATCTCTTCGGGGCGGGCGGTGATGCCCCGGCGCGGCAGGGTATGGCGGGCGATGAATTCGACCAGCAGCGGGTCGTCCTGATCGTAGTAATCGGTTGTCAGCGCCGTGAAATCACGCTGACCCAGGGCGCGCAGGGCACAGAGCCGCCAATTGGCATGGTCAAAGAGTGCGGGGTCCGCCTGACCATAGATGAACGGGTAGCGCAGGCGCTGCCAGTCCTGCGCCTTTTTCGGGGTGTCGCCCCCCTGAAACCGGCGCACGATGCGGGCCGACCAGTCGACCCCATCGGCGCTGCGCGCGGGCGGGGTATAGCTGGGCGGGACCGGGGCGGTTTCGGACACGAAATAGCCCGACCGCCCCTTGGAGGTCAGGTAGTCATTGGCCAGCAGTTCCGTATAGGCCAGCGTCACGGTGATGCGGCTGACACCCAGATGGGTGGCCAGCTTGCGCGAGGAAGGCAGCTTTTCCCCGCGATGGAACCGGCCCGACAGGATGCCTTGGGCGATCATCTCTTGGATCTGCGCCTGCAGCGTGCCTTGGGCATCGGGATTGAGAAAGAAGGTTTCGACCGAAATCGCCATGGGCGCACCATAGGCTGGACTTAGGGTGGGGGCAATCTGGACTCAGCGGGTGCGGGGTTGAAATCGGCCCAATAAAACCATAAAACTAGTTTTATCGAATCAATGAGGTGACACATGGTGGATCGCGTACTGGCCGCCGAAGGGTTTGCCGCGATGGGATCCGAAGCGCGTTTGGATGTGCTGCGTGTTCTGGTGCGCGCAGGCGATGCCGGGCTGAGCGTCGGGGACATTCAGGCCCGCACGGGGCTGGCGCCGTCGACGCTGGCCCATCATCTGAAATTTCTGGCTGCCGGAGGGTTGCTGGATCAGCAGAAGGTCGGGCGCAGCACGGTGAACCGGGCGCGCTTTGACCATCTGCGGGATCTGGCGGCGTTCATCCTGGACGAATGCTGCGCCGATGCAGATCGAAAGGTGGCAAACGATGGCTGAGACAACCCAAAGCCTGCCGGGCGGCTGGTCCCGGCTGAGCGCCGCGCTGCGCACGCCCTGGGCGGTGATCGGGGTCATCCTGGCGCTGGTGGCGCTGCTGGATTCGGGCAATTTGGCCGAGGTGCTGCGCTTTGCCATTGCGGCGCTGGCCCATACCGCGCCCTATATCGCGGTTGCGGTTCTGCTGTTGTCCTATCTCAAGGCGACGGGGGCCGAGGTTCTGGTGGCGCGTGCCTTTGAAGGGCGCGAGACGCGGATGATTTTTCTGGCCGCGCTGTTTGGCGGGCTGGCGCCTTTTTGTTCCTGCGAGGTGATCCCCTTTATCGCGGGTCTGCTGGCGCTTGGCGCGCCGCTGTCGGCGGTGATGGCGTTCTGGCTCAGCTCGCCCCTGATCGACCCGCCGACGCTGCTGATCACGGCCGGCGCGCTTGGCTGGCCATTTGCCGTGGCCAAGGCGGTGGCGGCGGTGGGGTTGGGCCTCTTTGGCGGGTTTGCGGTTCGTGCCCTTATGCACGGGGGGGCCTTTTCCGCGCCGCTGCGCCAATACACGCCCGCCGGGTGCTGCGGGTCGGGGCCTGCGCCCAACGCTGCGCCGCAGTGGCGGTTCTGGCGCGATGGCGCGCGCCGGGCGGTGTTCCGGTCGGAATTCCTGTCGAACGGGCTGTTCCTGCTGAAGTGGCTGGCGCTGGCCTATGTGCTTGAGGCGCTGCTGGTGTCCTATGTGCCCGCGGATCTGATCGCGACGCTGGTGGGGGGCGACGGGATCGTGCCGATTGCCACGGCGGCGATCGTGGGGATGCCTGCCTATCTCAATTCCTATGTGGCGCCGCCGCTGTTGGCGGGGCTGATGGAGCAGGGGATGAGCGCGGGTGCGGCGATGGCCTTCATGATTGCCGGTGCGGTCAGTTCGATCCCGGCCATGGCGGCGGTGTGGTCGCTGGTGCGGCCACGGGTCTTTGCCACCTATCTGGGGCTTGGGGTCACGGGCGCCGTGCTGAGCGGGATCCTGTTTCAGATGCTGGTGTGACAGACGGGGGGCTCTGCCCCCCGGCCTGCGGCCGTCCCCCCGAGGTATTTGGGGCCACAAAGAAGCAGGGCCCTTTGCCGTCAGGCGGGGGGCGCGAGTTTGAGGTCGAGATTGGCGCGCACGGCGGGCCATTCATGGGCCAGGATCGAATAGACGGCGGTGTCGCGCAGGGATCCGTTGGGCATTGTCATGTGGCTGCGCAGCACGCCATCAAGCTTGGCACCGAGCCGTTCGATGGCGCGCCGGCTTTGGTGGTTGAGGAAATGGGTGCGGAACTCCACCGCGATGGCGCCCAGCGTGTCAAAGGCGTGCCCAAGCAGCAGGCGTTTGCATTGGGTGTTGAGCGCGCTGCGCTGCACCGATCTGCGATACCAGGTCGAGCCGATTTCAAGCCGTTGATTGGCGTGGTCGATATTCATGTAGGTGGTCATGCCCACCGCGCGCCCCGACGGGTCGAGCACGGCAAAGGGCACCATGCCGCCCTGATCGCAAAGCGTCAGGCGCCGGGTGATTTCGGCGCGCACCTGATCGGGGGCGGGGACGCTGGTGTACCAGAGCCGGTGCAGGTCGCCATCGGCGGCGGCCTGCGCCAGATCGGCGGCGTGATCCTGGCTGAGTGGGACCAGCGCGGCATGCGGGCCGCGCAGGTCGGTCGGCCGGGCCCAGCGATCAGCCAAAGACCCGTCCCAATGCGCCGTCCACCGCGTCGGTGATGGCGTCGATGTCATCGGCGCTGGCGATCAGCGCAGGCGAGAAACACAGCGTGTTGTTCTTGCCCGGCACCGAGCGGTTGGTCACCCCGATCACCACGCCCTGGGCCATGCAGTCGGCCACCACGGCCTGGGCGAGCTTTTCGTCCACCGGGTCGCGGCTGGTGCGGTCTGTCACCAGTTCGGCGCCGCAGAACAGCCCCTTGCCGCGCACATCGCCGATGACGGCGTGTTTGTTGGCCAGCGCCTGCAGGTTGGCGATCATGCGATCCCCCATGGCAACGGTGTTGTCGAGCAGGTTTTCGTCTTCGATGATGCGCATGTTTTCCAGCGCGGCCGCCGGACCGGCGGTGCAGCCGCCAAAGGTCGAGATGTCGCGGAAATAGTTCATCGGATCGCTGGCATTGTCCTTGAATTTGTCAAAGACGCCTTCGTTGGTCACCAGACAGGCGATCGCGGCATAGCCCGAGGCGACCCCTTTGGCCATGGTCACCATATCGGGTTTGACCCCGTAATTCTGATAGCCGAACCAGGTGCCGGTGCGGCCGACGCCGCAGACGACCTCGTCAATATGCAGCAGGATGTCGTATTTGGTGCAGATCTCTTGCACGCGCTCCCAATAGCCCTGCGGCGGGGTGATGACGCCGCCGCCCGCGGTCACGGGTTCAAGGCAGAGCGCGCCCACCGTGTCGGGCCCTTCGGCGAGGATCGCCTGTTCGATCTGGTCGGCGGCCCATTCGCCGTAATTGTCCACCGGGGCGCCGTCCTGTTCGTGGCGGCGATATTCCAGGCAGTGCGGCACGCGCACGAAGCCCGGTGCAAAGGGGCCGTATTGGGCGTTGCGTTCGTCCTGACCGCCCGCCGACAGGCAGGCGATGGTGGTGCCGTGATAGTCGCGGTCGCGATAGAGGATCTTGTGCTTTTTGCCGCCATATTTCGCATGGGCGATCTGGCGGACCATCTTGAAGGCCTTTTCGTTCGCCTCTGAGCCCGAGTTGCAATAGTAGACGCGGCTCATGCCGGGCATCTTGCTGATGAGCTTTTCGGCAAAGAGCGCGCCGGGGATCGAGCCCGAGGCGCCCGCGAAATAGTTCATCTTGATCAGCTGGTCGCGCACCGCATTGGCGATGCTTTCGCGCCCATAGCCCACATTGACGGTCCAGACCCCGCCAGACACCGCATCGAGGTGTTCCTTGCCCTTCTGATCCCAGACGCGCATGCCTTTGCCTTCGACAATGATGCGCGGGTCGCTGTTTTCAAAGGGCTTGTGCTGGACCAGATGGTGCCAGACATGCGCCCGGTCGGCTTCGACCACGTGGCTGAGGTCGTTGTCGCTGAAAATGCCGTCCATGTGCTGTGTCCTTTCTGGCTGGTCCGATGCGAGAGGGCAGGCCGCGCCGCCATTTGGCCGTCGCAAACCGATGCATCAGCTTGCGCGGGAAAGCGGATTTCACAATAGGGCCAATTGCCATGGGGATCTAGGGCCAGTTGGGCAGTTTTGCCTTGTATAACAAGCGGATGGCGGGGGCGCTTTTCGGGCGCGCTGTCGTTCTGGACTTAGGCGCCTTGCGCGTCTGGTCATATTCAGGGCCTGTCCGTGCTCGTCATGCTGCAAAAACCAACGCATCAGGATCGGCGGTCACATAAATTTATGCCGAATTTCGGGGCATTCCGCCCCCGCCCCATTGCTAAAGCCGGAGCGAACCGGCAGCCTGTAACTCCGGGCAATGTGGGGACCGGCAGATCCGGCCCTGACCTGCTTTGGCACGAAAAAGCGCGCATAACACTCTGATAACATCGCGCATGATACCAACCTTGGGGGTACTAGATGACACGAACACGACTTTCCGCCCTGCTGGCCAGCGCGGCCATGGTGCTGAGCGCGCAATCGGCCTTGGCTCAGGATGAGATCACCGTTGGTTATTTCCTTGAATGGCCGATGCCCTTCCAGTTTGCCAAGGAACAGGGCACCTATGACGAAGAAATGGGCGTCAAGGTGAACTGGGTGAGCTTCGACACCGGCACCGCCATGAGCGCGGCCATGGCATCGGGCGATGTGCAGATCAGCGTCAGCCAGGGCGTGCCGCCCTTCGTGGTGGCCACCAGCGCCGGCCAGGATCTGCAGGTTCTGGATGTGGCGGTGTCCTATTCGGAAAACGACAATTGCGTGGTGCGCGAAGATCTGGAGATCGACAAGGACAGCGCGGCTGAACTGTCGGGCAAGAAAGTGGCCGTACCGCTGGGCACTGCCGCGCATTACGGGTTCCTCAAGCAGATGGAGCATTTCGGCGTGGCGCTTAACGATCTGGACATCGTCGACATGGCGCCGCCGGATGGTGCGGCCGCACTGGCGCAGGCCAATGTGGACATGGCCTGTGGCTGGGGCGGTGCGCTGCGGCGCATGACGGAACATGGCAACGTGCTGCTGACCGGTGCTGAAAAGGAAGAACTGGGCATTCTGGTCTTTGACGTGACATCGGCCCCGGCGGCCTTTGTGGCGGAAAATTCGGATCTGGTGGCGTCGTTCCTCAAGGTGACGGCGGATGCCAACGCGATGTGGAATTCCGGCCAGCACACCGCCGAAATGCTGCCGGTGATCGCCAAGGATGCGGGCATGGATGAGGACGCAACCCAGGCCACCATCGACACCTTCATTTTCCCGGATGTGGACACGCAGCTGTCGGACAAATGGCTTGGTGGCGGCAGCCAGGAGTTCATGAAGGGTGTGGCGGATGTGTTTGTCAGCTCGGGCAGCATTGGTGCCGCGCTCGACAGCTATGAAAATGCCGTGAACACCGGCCCGCTGTCGGACGCCAGCGGATCGTGATGATTCATTGACCCGATCCGGCCCTGTACCTAGGGGCCGGATCCCACCGGACCCCGCGCCCGTGCCGCGCGGCGATCCCCTGTTTTCTCAGCCTTGAAAGCAAAGACATGACCGGATTGTCGATCAATAACCTGTCCATGCGATTCGACCTGCCCAACGGCGGATCGGTGCAGGCGCTCAAGGATGTGTCGCTGGAGCTTGCGCCCGGTGATCTGATGAGCGTGCTGGGCCCGTCGGGCTGTGGCAAGACCACGCTGCTGAATATCGTGGCGGGCTTTCTGGCCCCGACCGAAGGCGAGGTGCGCATGAACGGCCACCGTGTCGAAGGCCCTGATGCCGAACGCGGCATGGTCTTTCAGCAAGGCGCGCTGTTCGAATGGATGAATGTGCGCGAAAACGTGGGCTTTGGCCCCAAGATGAAGGGCATGGCCGAACCCGAAAAGGCGCAGATCGTCGATCATCTGCTCGAAGTCGTGGGCCTGCAGGATTTCAAGGAAAAGGCGGTTTACGAATTGTCGGGCGGCATGCAGCAGCGCGTGGCGCTGGCGCGCTGTCTGGCCAATGATCCCGATGTGATCTTGATGGATGAACCGCTGGGCGCGCTGGATGCACTGACGCGTGAAAAGATGCAGTCGCTGGTGCTCAAGCTCTGGAAAGAGACGGGCAAGACGATCATCCTCATTACCCATTCGGTCGAAGAGGCGCTGTTGCTGGGCGAACGCCTGCTGGTGATGGCGCCGCGTCCGGGGCGGATCCATCGCGAATACCGGCTGCCCTTTGCGGATATCGGCGTGGGCGCCGATCTGCGCGAGGTCAAGAAACACCCCGATTATGCGCCGACGCGCGAAGAGATCCTCAACATGATCTGGAACATGGAAGAGGAAATCATGGGCCGCACGGAGGCTGAGCAATGATCCCGTTCCTGATCTATATCGGTTTTTTTGTCGGGGCCTATCTGCTGGTCACCCGCATTCTGCGCCGCAAAGAGGTGCATGATTACACGTCGCTCAAGACGGTGACCTTTGGCGACGAAAGCGCCGTGGTGTCCGACCGGCTGGCCAGCGTGTTTTCCATTCTGGCGATCTTTGTGCTGTGGATGATGTTCACCGGCTCGATCTTTCTGCCGAAATTCCTGCACGCACCGGGGCCATTCGAGGGGGTCACCAGCTTCGACTATACGGTGGAAACGCCCGACGGGCAGCGTGACAGCGCCACCGTGACGGTGCTGGTGCATCCCGTCGATCAGGAGGTCGAACCGCCGGTGATCGAGCCCGGCGACGGCTGGGCCAAGAATGACAGCGCCACCATCGGCGCCTGGCGCAGCGGGCTGATCCGAGTGGATCGCAATGACGAGCTGGGCCGGGGTGAGGGCGCGCAGGTGGTCGAGGTCAATGGTGAGCCCATCGCACCGGGCCAGAGCGTGCAGGTCAGTGATGGGCGTGTGGGCATGTCGCCCAAGGGGACGCTGAATTTCGAACCCAACAAGGGCTGGCAGATGGAACCCATCTGGCTGCCCGCGCCCGAGGCCGTGATCCAGCGGCTGGTCGACATTTCATCCGACGGGTTCCGCGGCGCGACGCTGCTGGAGCATCTGGGCTATTCGCTGTTCCGGGTGCTGGTGGGCTTTGCGCTTGGGGCGCTGGTGGGGATCCCGCTGGGCTATGCGATGGGGCTGAGCAACTGGTTTCGCGGCTGGTTCGATCCGATCGTGGAATTCATGCGCCCGGTGCCGCCCTTGGCGCTGATCCCGCTGGTGATCATCTGGGCGGGGATCGGCGAGACGGGTAAGATCATCCTGCTGTTCCTGGCATCGCTCTGGATCATGGCGATCGCGGCGCGCTCGGGCGTGTCGGGGGTGCGGATTTCCAAGGTGCATGCGGCCTATTCGCTGGGGGCAAGCAAGGCGCAGGTCATGCGCTATGTGATCGTGCCCAATTCCCTGCCCGAGATCTTTACCGGGGCGCGTGTGGCCATGGGGGTCTGCTGGGGCACGGTGGTTGCGGCCGAACTGGTGGCGGCCGAACAGGGCGCGGGCATGATGATCATGGTGGCGTCGAAATTCCAGAACACCGATATCGTGATCATGGGGATCATCCTGATCGGGATCATCGGCTTTGGCATCGACATGGCGATGCGGTGGGCCGAACGGCGTCTGGTGCCGTGGAAAGGCCGGGGCTGATCGCTCTTGGATGGAGGCGCCTTGCGGCGCCACGTCTTCTACTCGGGTCCGGGCCTTTGGCCCGGCCCCTCGGGCCGCCCGGCATCGGCTGTCAGAGTAGCTGCTTGCCGTCGCGCCAGGCGGCGACCCCGGCAGGGGGCAGGGTGATCCCGTTCCAATGCGTTTCGGTGCTGGCGTAGTTCAGCGCCACCTGCAGGTCGCCGGCCTGCCGCAGGCGCAGGCCGTCAGGCAGTGTCTGGACCGGCAGATCCTGCTTTGCGCAGAGCATGCGGATCAGCCTGTCCCACAGCGTATCATCCGGCCATCCCGCCAGATAATGCAGTGCCCCGTCGCGGGTCAGCACCGGCGCACCGGTATCGGTGGCGATCTGCACCTCATCTGCGCCCGACAGGGTTTCCATCCAGTGCCGCACCGACCCGCCGCCTTTGACCGAGCGGGCGTGGTCGGGGGGCAGGCTTTCCACCTGGTCGATGCGGGCCGTGACATGGGCGCTGTCGGGGCGGCGCGCGGGGATGGTGAGATCGGCCGTGACGCTCAGGCTGCGCGGGCCGATCAGGACGCTGGTCGCACTGCGGGCCAGCGCGTCGTCCAGCCCCGGCGCATGGGCAAGCCCCGGCGCCAGGATCAGCCTGTACCCGGTAAAGTCGCGGGTTGAGGCGGGCAGGATGTCGATGTTCAGCCCCGCCCGGCGGCAGGCGCGATAGGCGGCAAAGCTCAGGCGGAAATAGTCGAAGTCGGCCCCCTGCGGCAGCACCTTCCAGGCCCAGTCGGACGGGTAGTCGAAGATCAGCGCAACCGGACTCTGGCCCTGGGTGACCGGCCCGATGCGGGCGATGTCATCGGCCACCTGCCGCGCTTCGGCCATGGCGGGGGTGGGGCGGTCGTCGGGGGTCAGCAGCCCGGCATGCATCTGTTCCTGCGCAAAGGGGGCCTGACGCCAGCGGAAATAGCTGACGGTTTCGGCGCCGTGGGCGATCGCCTCCCACGACCACAGGCGCACCATGCCGGGCAGGGGGGCGGGGTTGTAGGGGGCCCAGTTCACCGGGCCGGGCTGCTGTTCCATCACCCACCAGCGCCCCCGGCCCACGGCCCGGTACAGATCGTGGTGAAAGGCCTGCATGTCCGGGTCGCCCTGTTGCAGATATGCGGATTTGTGGGCGGCATCGCCTTCGAGCCGATCCGACAGGAACCCGATCGGATAGCTGTCCCAGCTTGCGATATCGAGATCGGCGCCAAGATCGAAATGGTCGAACTCGAGCACCCGGCCCATGTAATTGTGGATCAGCTCTGCGTCGCTGCGCGCGCGCAGGGCGTCGACCTGGGCACGGTTGAACGCCACCACCTGATCCGAGGAAAACCGCCGAAAGGCCAGATCATGCGACGGGTTGGGCTGGGTGACGGTCTGGTTGGGCAGGTCGATGTCGTCAAAGCTGCCATAGTCCATCGACCAGAACACCGTGCCCCAGGCCGTGTTCAGCGCGTCGATTGTGCCATAGCGCGCCTTCAGCCAGCGCCGGAACGCGCGGCGTGCGGCGTCCGAATAGCTGAGCACCGTGTCATGGCAGCCATATTCATTGTCGATCTGCCAGGCGGCGATCCGGCTGTCGCGCCCGTAGCGCTCGCCAAGCTGCTCGGCCATTCGGGCGGCGGCATCGCGATAGCCCGTATGGCTGAAACAATAGTGCCGCCGCGCGCCAAAGCGGCGCGGATGGCCGTCGGCGTCCAGCGCCAGCATGTCGGGGAAGCGCTTGAGCATCCAGCGTGGCGGCGTGGCCGATGGCGTGCCCAGCACGATCCGCAGCCCGGCATCGGCCAGCACGTCGATGGCGCGGTCAAGCCAGCCAAAGTCAAAGCGGTCGGGTTCGGGTTCCAGACGGCTCCAGGCGAATTCCCCGATGCGCACCCAGGCAAGGCCGGTGTCGACCATGCGGGCGGCGTCGCGGGCCCAGATCTCTTCCGGCCAGTGTTCGGGATAGTAGCAGACACCAAGCGCGGGGGTCACAGGATCACCTGATATTCGGGGCGGCCCGGCCCGATGCCGTCGATGGCAAAGGTGCGCCCGTGGTCGGGTTCGGCCCGCAGCCGGTCGGGGCGCAGCCCCACGGCGGCCGAGGTGACATAAAGCGTCGACAGATCCGCGCCCCCGAAGGCAGGGCAGGACGCCTGTTTGGCCGGAACCTCGACGGCGCGCAGAAAGGTTCCGTCAGGATCATAGCAGGCCACGCGCCACGCGCCCCATTGCGCGATCCAGATATTGCCGCTGGCATCCACCACCGCCCCGTCAGGGTTCAGCCGCTCGGCCCGCAGATCCAGCCAGGGGTCTGGCAGGCCGTCGGGCCAGCCGGTTTCGGGATCGAGCCGCTGCCGCATCACGGTTCCGGTCAGCGTGTCGGTGAAGTATCCGAGGCTTTGATCATGGGCAAAGCAGATGGCGTTCGGAATGGTGATGGGCGCGTAAAGCTGGCGCAGTTCGCCGCGCCAGTAGCGATAGATCGCACCCGCATCCGCTTCGTGATCGCGCCCCATGGTGCCGATCCAGAACCCGCCCCAGGGATCCGCGCGCCCGTCGTTCGAGCGTGTCACTGGGTTGTCGGCCTCAAGCGCTACGATCCTGTCGCGCGCGCCGCTGCGCAGATCAAAACGCCACAGGCCCGACGCGGTTGCGGTCAGCAGCGTGTCGTGATCCACCCAGCCGGCCGCCGAGGCCGGTTCATCGAAATCCCAGGACAGCGGGCCGCTGGCATCGCGGCTGAGCATGCGCCCGTTGGGGATGTCGAACCAGAAGAGCTGGTTGCGCAGCGGGTGCCAGAGGGGGCCTTCGCCCAGATCGCAGCGGCGGGTGTCAAAGACGGTCATGTGCGCACCGCCGCGTCATAGGCCGCGACCATGCTGCGGGCGCGGGCGGCGATCTTAGACACGTCAAGCCCCGGTTGGAACAGCGACGACCCGATGCCGAACCCGTCCGCCCCTGCGGTGATCCAGCCTGCGATGGTGTCCGCATCGACCCCGCCCACCGCATAGACGGGGATGTCGGGCGGCAGCACCGCGCGCAGGGCCTTCAGCCCGGCCGGGCCGACCAGATCGGCGGGAAAGAGCTTGAGCCCTGTCGCCCCGGCGCCGAGTGCCGCAAAGGCTTCGGTCGGGGTGAAGACGCCGGGAAAACTGTCGAGCCCGAGCGCGCGTGTCCGCGCGATCACTTGAGGGTCGCAATTGGGCGACACGATCAGCCGCGCACCGGCGTCATGGGCCTGATCCACGGCTTGCGGGCTCAGGACCGTGCCAGCGCCGATCAGGGCGTGATCGCCAAAGCGCTGCGCCATGATCTCGATCCCCTGCAGCGCGCCGGGGCGGTTGAGCGGAACTTCGATCCGGGTGATCCCGGCGCCGATCAGGGCATCGGCCACCGCGGCGGCGTCATCGGGGGCAAGCCCGCGCAGGATGGCAAGCAGGGGACGGGTCATGAGGACGCCTCCAGTTCAGCATGGGCATGGGACAGGCCCGACAGGACCATGGTGTCGGCATCCGCCGCGCTGACGGGGACGCCTTGGGCTGACAGCGCGTCCAGATAGGGGCGGGCCGTGGTGGCATTGCCGATCACGGCGATCTGCTGTCCCAGCCAGTAGGGGCGCGCGGCGGCCAGTTCGGCGCCGATCAGTTGCCCCGACAGCCGCGCCCGCGCGGTGGCGGCGGGTGTGCCCTGCAACAGATCCGACGCGCGGATGGCAAATAGCAGCGCGGCCAGCCGTTCGGGCCGGGTCAGCGTGTCGCCCACCGCTTCGGCAAAGGCGGCATCGTCCCAGCCATCCCCGTCCAGCGAATGGCGCAGCACCGATGCCTGACCCAGCAAGGCAAACAGCTCTCCGGTCAGGAAGGTCTGAAAGCTCACGACCTCGCCCGCCGAGACATGCGCCCATTTGGTATGGGTGCCGGGCAGGCAGATCACCCCGTCCCAGTTGGGGTTCTGCGTCAGAAATCCCGCGATCTGGGTTTCTTCGCCGCGCATCACATCCGGGGGGCTGACCTGTTTGAGACCGGGCAGCACAAAGACCCGCAGGCGCGGATCCTGAACGGGGGCGGGCACCGGTGTCAGATCGGCCGGTTTGGTGGGCACCTGCGCATAAGGGGCTTCGACCCAGCCCTGTCGCGATCCCGCCATGCCGCACAGCATGGCAGTCACCGGCGCGTCCCCCAGCCATGGCGTCACAAGGCGCAACAGCGCAGGTTCGAACCCGGCCCGGTCCAGCCGGGCCATCCCGTCATCGCTGCTGGCCTGAGCGGTCGGGTCGGGCCCGCGCATGGCCCAGGCCCGCAGATGCGTGGTGCCCCAGTCGACGGCGATCCAGTCGGGTGCTGTGCTGTTGGTCATCGGTTTATCCCGTGGTCACGACGCCGCCATCCACGACCAGGCATTGCCCGGTCATCATGCGGCTGCTTTGTGCGGCAAGAAACAGCGTGGCATCGACGATGTCGCGCGGTTCAAGATGGGTTTTCAGGCATTGCCGGTCGAGATGCGCGGCCAGACCTTCGGGCGTGGCCCATTGGTCAAGCTGCTTCGGCGTCAGCACCCAGCCGGGTGCCAGCGCGTTGACGCGGATGCCATCGGGGCCCAGTTCGCGGGCAAGGCTGCGCGTCATGCCGGTGATGCCTGCATTGGCGGTGGTATAGGCGGTATAGCCCGCATTCCCCATCATATAGCTGATCGAGCTGAAATTGATGATACTGCCATGGCCTGTGCCCCGCATCCCCGGTGCCACCGCCTGACAGGCAAAGTAATAGGCCTTGAGGTTGATCGCCTGCATCTGATCCCAGAAGTCGGGCGTCATGTCCTGCATGCTGTGGCGCTGGTCGTTGGCGGCATTGTTCACCAGCACGGTGACCGGCCCGTGCGCATCCGCCGCCCGCGCAATGGCCTGCTGCAGAACTGGCGTGTCGGTGATGTCACCCTGCACAAAGACAGGTGCCCGGCCGTGCTTGGCGGCCATCTCATCGACAAAGCCGCTGGCATCCGATCGCCCGATAAAGGCCACCTGCGCACCCTGCTCGAGAAACCCGTCGGTCAGCGCGGCACCGATGCCTGCGCCGCCCCCGGTGACAAAGACAGAGGCGTCGCTCAGGTCGTGGAAACGGGCATGGGTCATGGGTGGCGGGCTTTCATTCTGGGGCGGGCCATGTCACGCGGCCTGCAGCGGTCTGCACCAGTCGGGCAGCCAGTCGCGATGCGCGCTCAGCAGATCGCTGACAAGGCTGCGGATCTGGCGCAGATCCAGTTCGGCGGCGGTGTGCGGGTCCATCATGGCGGCGTGATAGATGTGCTCGGGGTTCTGGTCCAGCAGGGCGCGCACCGTGAGCTCCTGCACGTTGATCTGGCTGCGCATCAGCGCCACCAGTTGCGGCGGAATGTCCGTCACGACGGAGGGCTGCACACCATTGCCATCCACCAGACAGGGCGTTTCCACCGCCGCACCCATGGGCAGCTGCGGGATCTGTCCGGTGTTGGGCAGGTTGCCATAGGCGACATAGGGGGTGTCGGTGACAATCGCGTCCATCAGATCGGCGGCAAATTCATGGCTTTTGCGGGGCGGGCCGGGATCCTCGGTGGTCAGCGTGCGGGCCTGAGCCTGCCAGTCGGCGATCTGCTCTTCGCAGCGCTTGGGGTATTCATCCAGCGGGATGCCGAACTGCTCGATCAGGTCCGTCCGCCCGTCCTTGATGAACCAAGGCACGTATTCGGCCAGATGCTCTGAGCTTTCGGTGCAGAAATGGCCAAGGTGGTCCATCACCTCGTACCGCACGCGGTTGGGGCAGCGGGCATGCTGTAGCGGCGCCTTGGGCAGCGCGCCATCCGCATAGCCCGCCCGCAGCGCGGGATAAAGATCGCGCCCCTGATGTTCGAGCGTCAGAAAGAATGCCACATGGTTCACCCCCGCCACGCGATAGCGGATGTCGTCCTGTGGCAGGTCAAGATCATGGGCCAATTCGGCCACCGTGTTCTGGACCGAATGGCACAGCCCCACCTGTTTTAGCCGGGGAAAGGCCGCGCCAAGCGCCCAGGTGTTGATCGCCATCGGATTGACATATTGCAGCAGCGTCGCATCGGGGCAGAGCGCGGCCATGTCGCGGGCCATGTCCCACAGCACCGGCACCGTGCGCAGCCCGCGCATGATGCCGCCGACCCCCAGCGTGTCGGCAATGGTCTGGCGCAGGCCATAGGCTTTGGGAATTTCGAAATCGGTCACCGTGCAGGGGTGGTAGCCGCCCACCTGGAAGGCCGTGATCACGAAATCGGCCCCCTCAAGCGCGGCGCGCCGGTCGTCATGGGTGCTGATCTGCGCGCCGCTGCCCACCGCGCGGATCATCTGGCGGGCCACTGCGGCGCTTTCGGCAAGGCGCGTGGCGTCGATATCCATCAGCGCAAAATGGCTGTCGGCCAGCGACGGGGTCAGCAGCGCGTCCCCCAGAATGTTCTTCATGAACACGGTCGAGCCCGCCCCGACAAACGCGATCTTCGTCATTTCACCGCCCCCAGCGTCAGCCCCGCGATAAAGTGTTTCTGCATCAGAAAGAACATCGCCACCGGCGGCAGGGCCGCGACGATGCTGCCCGCGCTCATCAGGTGATAGGCGGCGCGGAACTGGGCGTTGAAACTGGTGATGCCTGCGGTCACCGGCTGGCTTTCGGCGCCCTGGGTCAGCACGACGGCCCAGAAATAGTCGTTCCAGATAAAGGTGAAGATCAGCACGCTGAGCGCGGCAATGGCCGGCCGCATAAGAGGCAGCACGACAAACCAGAAGATCCGCCATTCGCTCACGCCTTCGACGCGCGCGGCCTCGATCAGCTCAAAGGGCAGGGCGCGGATGAAATTGCGCATGAAGAGGGTGCAGAACCCGGTCTGAAAGGCGATGTGAAACAGCACCAGCCCCGTCTTGGTGTTATAAAGCCCCAGCCCAAGCGTGAGATCGCGCACCGGCACCATGAGGATCTGGAAGGGCACGAAATTGCCGGCCACGAACATGAAGAAGATCCACAGATTGGCCCGGAACCGATAGACGCCAAGGGCAAAGCCCGTCATGCAGGACAGGGCGACGGCTCCGATCACGGTGGGGACGGTGATCAGCACCGAATTCAGCAGATAGCGCGGCATGTCACTTTGCAGGAAGACCTTGCCGTAATTGGCCACCCCGTCGAATGACGACGGCCAGCCCCAGTAATTGGCGGTGGTGAAATCGGCCGCCGGTTTCACCGAAAACAGCGCGACCGCCAGAAGCGGCGCCAGCCACAGGATCAGCGCCAGCGGCAGCATCGCCTGATAGGTGATCTGCGCGCCGCGCGACTGTTTGGCGATGGGGGTGGGAAACACGTCAGTATCCCCGCTCTTCTCGGTACATCGACCACAGGAAATAGGTGATGAAGCCCATCATGATCATGAACAGAACCACCGCGATCGCCGCGCCATAGCCCATGCGGAACCCGTATTCGGAGAGGGCGACTTCGAACATGTAAAAGGCCAGCACACGCGACGATCCAAAGGGGCCGCCCTGGGTCATGATCGAAATCAGGTCGAAGCTGCGCAGCGCCCCGATGATGGTGACCACAAAGGCGATGAAAGTGGCCGGTCGCAGCTGCGGCAGGATGATGTGCCAGAGCATCCGTACCCCGCGCGCCCCGTCCAGCCGGCCGGCTTCGATCTGCTCGGGATCAACGGCATTGAGACCGGTGAGGTAAAGGATCATGCAATAGGCCGTCTGCGGCCAGAGCCCGGCAAAGATGATGCCGAAGGTCACCAGGTTTTCGTTGCCCAGCACGTTGATCGGGGGCACGCCCACCGCACCCAGCAGCACGTTGAGCAGGCCGAAGGTGGGGTCATAGAACCAGGTAAAGACCAGCCCCACCACCACCTGGCTGATGACGAAGGGAAAGAAGAACAGCGATTTGTAAAGGCGGATCCCGCGCACCGTCTGATTGAGAAACAGAGCGATGAAAAGGCCCGCCGGGATCGCCAGAAGATACATCAGCAGCCAGATCAGGTTGTTTTTCAGCGACGTATAGAACGCATCGCGATCAACCCATTCCCAGTAGAGATCTTCATAGTTGCGAACACCCACATATTCGGCCGCCCCAAGCCCGTCCCATTCGTAAAGCGACAGGTTGAAGGACTGAAAGATCGGGATGATCACATAGACCGCAAAGAACAGGATGCCGGGCGCCAGAAACAGCCAGGGCGCGATGGTCTGCTGGTTGCGATGAAACCAGCTGTCACGGTCTGCAAGATCGGGGGCGGCGGACATGGGATTTGGCTTTCGGGGCTGGGCGTTCCAGCGCGGTGTTGTTGGACGGCTTTGCAGGGTGGCTATGCGGCGTGGCGGGCTGAAGCCCGCCCTACGGCAGGAGCAGGCGTAGGCCGGGCTTCAGCCCGGCCCCTGTTGGATCATTTGTAGATGCGCTGACGGGCGCGTTCGAGCTTTGACAGGATCCGGTCAAGATTGTCGGGCTTGACCATGAATTCCTGAAACCCTTCCATCGACACCTTGGCCATTTCAGCGGGCGCGTCGCGGTCCCAGAACTGGGCCACACCGCCCGGCGAATTCGATGACAGCATCGCAAAGCCCTGCTGGAGGAACTTGTCATCGGCCACCTGCGACTGTGCATTCACCGGCAGTTGCCCCAGATTGTCGGGGTCGTTGATGATCGTCTGTTCGGGGGCAGAGACCGCAAAACGCAGGAATTCGCGGGCCGCGTCCTTGTTCTGGGCATTGGCGGGGATGTGGAACGTGTCGGTGGGGGCGTCTTCGGCCAGTTCCACATCGGGGTTGATCGACACGAACTGATAGAAATCAAGCTGATCGTCGCTCAGCCCCGCGTCGCGCAGGGGGGCGACGGCGAAGTTGCCCATCAGGTAGGCGGCCGCGTCGCCATTGACCATGAAGGGCAGCGCCTCTTGCCAGCTATAGGTCTGGTGGTTGTCGATGAAGCCGCCCATGTCGATCAGCTCGCGCCAGTTGGCGAAGGTCTGTCGGACCCGCTCGTCTTCCCAGCTGACATTGCCCGAGGCAAGATCCATGTGGAAATCGAACCCGTTGGTGCGCATGTTGAGGTAGTCGAACCATCCGCCTGCGGTCCACAGGAACTTGGTCCCGATCGTATAGCAGGCCCGGCCGGATGCGACGATCTTTTCGCAATTGGCTTTTTCTTCGTCCCAGGTGGTGGGTTTGCTCAGGCCCAGCTCTTGGAAGATGTCCTGCCGGTAATAGACGCCCCATTGGTAGTAGGTATAGGGCACGCCCCATTGCTTGCCGTCGATGGTCAGCGCGCCCTTGGTTGAGGCCAGGTTGTCGGCAATCGCGGGTTCGGCCCAAAGGTCGGACACGTCTTCGAAAAGCCCGGCTTCGACATAGGGGCGCATGCGGTTGGCGGCGTACCAGGTGGCCACATCGGGCGCATTGGCAGTGAGGAAATTGCGGATCTGCGTCTTGTAGGCTTCGCGGTCGATCACCGTTGTTTCGATCTCGAGCCCCGGATGGGCCTCGGCAAAGCGGGCGATCATGGCCTCCATGGTGGCGCGGGGGGCCGGGTTCGACGTGTCCAGAAAGATCTTGAGATCACCGGTCAGCTCGGCCGAGGCCGGAGCGCCAAAGCCCAGGCTCAGGCTGGCGGCCATGGCGGCCAGCGCCGTCTTTGTACTGGAATGCATAATGTCCTCCCCAAATGCTTCCATATGGTCTTTTGTGTGGCGTGGTTCCACTTATTGAAACCACGTTTTACATATTGAAAACTACACCGCGACTCGCCTAGGCTTGTCAACAATTTCCGGCGCAGCCCCCCCCCGTGCCGGATGTCGGAAGGAACAAACCAAGAGGGTGCGATGTCCGGGGATGGAACGGTCGGCAAGGCGCTGGATGTGCTGGATCAGGTCGCAGGGTTCGCGCGGCCCGTGCGCTTTGGCGAGCTGCTGGATCAGAGCCGCTATCCCAAGGCGACGCTTTATCGGTTTCTGCAGGTGCTGACCAATCAGGGCATGCTGAGCTATGATCCCGACCGTCAGACCTATGCGCTCGGGCTGCGGCTGGTGCGGCTGGCGCATGGGGCCTGGACCCAAAGTTCGCTTGCGCCCATCGCGCGCCCCTTTCTGGACCGGCTGAGCACGCAGGTGGGTGAAACCGTGCATCTGGCGCAGCTGGATCATGCGCAGGTGCTCTATGTGGACAAACGTAATGCCACCCAGCCGGTGGCGATGTATTCGCAGGCCGGCAAGGTCGGCCCGGCCTATTGTACCGGTGTGGGCAAGGCGATGCTGGCCTTTCTGCCTGAACCCGATCTGGGCACGGCGCTGGCGCAGCAGAGCTTTCACCGCTTTACCGATCAGACGCTGGACAGCGAAGCGGCGCTGCGGGCCGAGCTGGATGCGATCCGCGGCCGGGGCTATGCGTTCGACCGCGAAGAGCATGAACCGGGCATCATCTGCATCGCCATGCCGATCCTGACCGAACGCGGGCGGATGCTGGGGGCGCTGTCGGTGACCGGGCCCACCAGCCGCACCGATCTGGACCGGCTGGAAACCTGGGCGCCGGCGCTGGCCGACACCGCCGAGCAGATCGCGCGCGAGGTGCAGGCCTGGCGGTTTCCGGATCAGGATGTGCGACAGACAGGGAGCTGAGAGATGACCGGTGTGACCCTTGAACGGGCGATCAAGCGCTATGGCGAGGCGCAGGTGATCCACGGGATCGACCTGCAGATCGAAGATGGCGAATTCTGCGTCTTCGTGGGCCCGTCGGGCTGTGGCAAGTCCACCCTGCTGCGGATGATCGCGGGGCTGGAAGAGACCAGCGAAGGCCACATTCACATCGGGGCGCGCGACGTGACCCATCTGGATCCGGCCAAGCGTGGCGTGGCGATGGTGTTTCAGACCTATGCGCTGTATCCCCATATGTCGGTGGCCGAAAATATGGGGTTTGGCCTGCGGATGACTGGCGTGCCCCGCGCCGAGATCCGCGACAAGGTCGCCCGCGCCGCCGAGATCCTCAAGCTGGGGCCCTATCTGAACCGCAAGCCCAAGGCCCTGTCGGGCGGCCAGCGGCAGCGCGTTGCCATCGGGCGCGCCATCGTGCGCGGCCCCGAGGTGTTTCTGTTTGACGAACCGCTGTCCAATCTTGACGCCGAATTGCGGGTCGAGATGCGGGTCGAAATCGCACGTCTGCATCAGGAGATCGGCGCCACCATGATCTATGTGACCCATGATCAGGTCGAGGCGATGACGATGGCCGACAAGATCGTGGTGCTGCGTGACGGGCGCGTCGAACAGGTGGGCGCGCCGCTGGAGCTGTATCGCGATCCCGACAACCGGTTCGTGGCCGGGTTCATCGGCTCGCCTTCGATGAACTTTCTTGAATGCGCGGTGGTGGACGGGCAGCTGTCGCACCCGGCACTTGGGGCGCCGGTGGCGTTGCCGGTGGCGGGGGCGACAGCCGGGCTGTCGCAGGTGACGCTGGGGCTGCGGCCCGAGCATATCGAGGTGGTCGATGCAGACCCGACCCTGCGGGTGGAGCTGGTCGAGGCGCTTGGCGGCGTGTCCTATGCGCATCTGTCGGGCCCGGACGCGGCGCGGTTGATCGTGGAAGAGCGCGGCGACGCGCGCAGCACTGTGGGGCGGGCTGTGGGGATCCGCTTTGATCCCCACCGTGCGATGCTGTTTGATCCCGAAAGCGGCCAGCGGCTGCGCTGACCTGTCGACCCCTGCGAGCTCTGGCTGCCCGCAGGATGTCAGGTATTTTTTGCCACAAAGAAGCCGCAGTCACGCCCAGAGGGGCGGGCTGCTGCGCGCGGTGCCTGCGAGAGGGTGTTTTCTGCGCATCTCTCCGGGTTGTGAAGCCATGTGGCCGCAGCGGGGCAGTTCGCTGTTGCAGTTTTTGCAAACTCGACGATAACGTGCCGCAACCTCAGCGGCTTGGCCAGTGGCCGCCCGGACAGAACAAGGGAATGAATTGGACGACATCATGGCATGTCCGGCGCAGCCTGCGCCTGCATGCGTGGCGGGGCATCATTTTGGGGATGATCCTGCGCATTGCCCGGACGGGCGGTTGTTTCTTTCAGGCAGATTTCAAAGTTCACACGACACGGAGTTTTCGATGACCAAGCAGGCGTTTCTTTTCAGCGGTATTCAGGGCAAGTTCCTGGGCTATCTGCCTTGGGATGTCAGTGATGAGCTGGAGCGGCGCGGCTATGATTGCCATGCGTTTTCGGATGCCGAATGGCGGCTGTTTCTGGATGGGGGGGATCAGTTCGACAGCGCCGAGGCGCTGCAGGATTTTCTGCGTGAAAAGTCGAAGGATGCCGAGCATTCGCTGATTGTTGTGGCATCGGGCGCGGGTCCGGGCGGGATGATCAGTGGCATGACCGCCGGGGTCGACATGATCGTGGGGCTGTCGGCCTTCACCATTTCGACGAAAGCATCGCGTGCGATCGACCGGCGCGGCAATCGCATCTTTGCCACCGTGGATGAGCTGCTGCCAGTCGATGAAGAGCGGGACATGAATTTCCACATCGACAAGCTGAACTACAAGGGTGACATCCACCTGTTCTATGCGGGCAACAGCTCGTCCGAACGGTATCAGGCGGAAAACCTGCGCAACGCCGAGAATGTCACGCTGCATCCGCAGGAATCGCATGGTCACAACTTCTTTGACGAAGATTACACCCTGCGCGATGTGTTCGACACGGTGCTGGGCGTTCAGGACTGATCTGGCGCGTTACAGCGTGATGGTGCGTGCTTGGGTTGCCGATTGCTGGGCGGCCAGGCCCATGCGCACGGCCGCCGCGCCATCATGAAGCGAAACCTCGGGCGGGGTACCCGCCCGCAGGGCTGCAGCGAATTGGCGGTGCTGGTAGAAGGTTGATCCGTTGTGGTCGCCCGCATTCAGCAGCGTGGCGTCCACCGGGATCGGACGGTCGATGCGGTGGCGGTTGCGCGGGCTCAGGATCAGGCGCGGTTCGGGGGCCGGGCCCAGATGCGCAGGCCAGAACCGGCCGGGGCCGGGCACCAGCGCTTCGATCTTGCCCTTTGGACCGATGGCGCTGATGTTTTCCTGATACATGGCACCTTCGGCGAACATGCACAGTTCCAGCATGGCGCGGGCGCCGTTCACGAAATCCACGATGACATAGGCATGATCCCAGATGTCCGGGGTCTGCCCGTTATAACGTTCGTCCAGATGGTTCACCGCCTGACCACCGCTGGCCGAGATGCGGCAGGGTTCGGATCCGATGACCAGCCGCATCAGATCAAAGAAATGGCAGCATTTTTCCACTAGCGTACCGCCCGTATTGCGGTTGAAGCGGTTCCAGTCGCCCACTTTTTCAAGAAAGGGAAAGCGGTGTTCGCGGATGCTGAGCATCTTGATGCCGCCGGTGGCGTCGGAGGCGGCGTCCAGAAAGGCTGCAATGGGCGGCATATAGCGATATTCCATCGCGACCCAGATCATCGAAGGGTATTGCTGTTCCAGTTCGGTGATCCGGGTGGCATCGGCGGGATCGGTATAGAGCGGCTTTTCCACCAGCAGGGGCAGGGGGCGGCGCGCGGCGATGTGGTGCAGTTGCGCCGCGTGCAGGTGGTTGGGCGATGCGATCAGAAGAGCATCGAGCGCCTCGACCCCCAGCAACGCGTCCAGGCTGTCGACCATGGCGGCCCCCGGTGCCAGCGCGGCGGCGTGGGCGCGCATCGCGGCGTCGGGTTCGAAAATGGCGGCAACCTGGGTATCGGGCAGCAGGGCGATGTTGCGAAGGTGCTCTTGCCCCATCATGCCGCAGCCGATGATCCCATAGCGCAGGGGTCTGGTCATTCTGGTTACCTCATCCGGGCCACATAGCGGGCGATTGTGCTGTCAAACCAGGTGCGCGACACTTCTGCGATCTGGCCATCGGCGGTGCGGCTGAGCCGTTCGACAAAGCCGCAAGGTGTGCCGGCGCGTGGGCCGAACCCGTCGGGCGCCCAAGCCGGGGCGGGGGCCACCGACACGTGGTCATCATAGCCGGTGATCCACAGATCCAGCGCATCGCGGTAGTAGAGATAGAGCGATTGCGACATCTCATCGGGGTCAAGCCGGTCAGCATGGCTGGCATCCAGCCAGATCTCTTCCAGCGACGCAACATCGCCATCAAGATAGCGCAGGCGCCGGATCCTGTGGGCATCGGGGCAGAGGCCAAAGCCGGGCAGGTCATCGGGTTTGGCCCGCCGCTGCAGATCAAGGATCCGGGCCGAGGGCAGACCGCCCCCCGTCAGCCGCTCGAGCCGGTAGAAGGCATAGATGCCTTCGGGCGTCTGGCTGGCGCGGATGTAATTGCCCGAGCCCTGTCGCCGGTCGATCAGCCCGCGCTGCTCCAGATCGGCCAGCGCCTTGCGCAGGGTGCCCACCGACAGGCCAAGCGTGGCGGCCATTTTCCGTTCAGGTGGCAGGCGCGCGCCGTCGCGCAACCGGCCCGAGGCGATATCGCGGATCAGCATTTCGCTGACCTGCTGATAGAGCGGCAGGGCGCCGGGGGCGGTGTCGGGGATCATGCGCGGACCTGTGCAGGCAGAATTGATGCATAATTGATCTACACGCGCGGGGATGCTACGCAAACCCCCAAAAGAGGTCTTTGGGAGGGATCTTTGATGACGGTGGTGCCCATCACATCTGCGGATCTGGACGCGGCCGAGGTGTCGTGGTTCGCAGCGCTCTGTTCGGATGACTATGCGTATCTGGGGGTGCCCGACGGATCGCTTCGATCCAGCTGGGCGCATTGTTCGAAGATCCTGCAAGAGGCCGAAGCCCAGGGGTTCCGCAACATCCTGTGCCCCAGCTCGTATCAGGTGGGGCAGGATACGCTGTCCTTTGTGGCGGGCTGCGCGCCGATCACCCAACGCATCAACATGCTGGCCGCCGTGCGCTGCGGCGAGATGCAGCCGATCATGCTGGCCCGCACGCTGGCCACCCTGGACCACATGCTCGAGGGGCGGCTGACGGTGAACATCATCTCGTCTGACTTTCCGGGCGAGGTCGCCGACAGCGCCTTTCGCTACCAGCGCTCGCGCGAGGTGGTCGAGATCCTCAAACAGGCCTGGACCCGCGACGAGATCAACCATCAGGGCGAGGTCTATCAGTTCAGCGGCCTGACCACGGATCCTGCGCGCCCCTATCAGACGGGCGGGCCGCTGCTGTACTTCGGGGGGTATTCTCCGGCCGCGCTGGAATTGTGCGGCCAGCATTGCGATGTCTATCTGATGTGGCCCGAACCCAAGGACCAGATTGCCGAGCGCATGAAGGCGGTGCATGCGGTGGCCGAACGGCACGGGCGCAGGCTCGATTACGGGTTGCGGGTGCATGTGATCGTGCGCGACACCGAAGCTGAAGCGCGCGACTATGCCGAACACATCGTCAGTCAGCTGGATGATGAATATGGCCAGCTGATCCGGGACCGGGCGCATGATTCCATATCGCTCGGGGTAGCGCATCAGGCGCGCGCGCGCGATCTGGCCGACAGGTTCGGCTATGTCGAACCGCATCTGTGGACGGGGATCGGGCGTGCGCGCTCGGGCTGCGGGGCGGCGCTGGTGGGGTCGACCGATCAGATCCTGAGCGAGCTCGAGGCCTATCGCAAGATGGGGATCCGCGCCTTCATCCTGTCGGGCTATCCGCATCTGGATGAATGCCGCAGCTTTGGTACCCGCGTCCTGCCACATCTGAACACCTGTTCACTGCCCGAAATCTACGGGCGGGTGCCATCCGCGCCCCCCATGACCCCCCTTGCCAATGGAGAGCGCCGATGATCCCGCGCAGCCGCCTCAGCGACCAGCTTGACCTGTCCCGCATTGTCTATGGCATGTGGCGCATCGCAGATGATGACGACACATCGCCCGCCCATGTGCAGGCCAAGATCGAAGCCTGTCTGGAACAGGGCATCACCACGCTGGATCAGGCCGACATCTATGGCGGCTATGCGGCCGAAGCGATCCTGGGCAACGCGTTCGAGGCTGCGCCGGGCCTGCGCGACCGGGTCGAGATCGTCACCAAATGCGATATCGTCGCGCCCGTGGGCCGCTATGCCGGGCACAGGGTGAAACATTACAACACCTCGCGCGACCATATCATGGGGTCGGTCGAAACCTCGCTGGCGGAAATGCGGGTGGATCACGTGGATCTGCTGCTGATCCACCGGCCGGATCCCTTCATGGATCATCACGACACCGGGCGTGCGCTGGATGACCTTGTGACCAGCGGCAAGGTGCGGGCGGTGGGCGTGTCGAATTTCCGCCTGCATGACTGGACGCTGCTGCAATCGGCGATGCACTGCCCGCTGGTCACCAACCAGATCGAAGTCAGCGCGCTGGCCTATGACCCGTTCCTGAATGGCGACATCGCATGGATGCAGGAGCGCGGCATCATGCCGATGGCGTGGTCGCCGCTTGGGGGTGGGGCGCTCTTTGACGATGCGGGGGCTGCGGTGCGTGCGGTGCTTGCCCGCGAAGCGGTGGCTCAGGGTGTTGATGTGGCGGCGGTGGCGGTGGCCTGGCTGCTGGCGCATCCTGTCGGTCTGATCCCGGTCATGGGCACAAACCGGCTGGATCGGATCGCGACCCTGTCGGGGGCCTGCAGGGTCGAAATGCGGCGTGAAACCTGGTTCGAGATCCTGACGGCGGCACAAGGGCACGAGGTTCCGTGACAGGGGGCGCTTGATTGGTGGGCGAGTCGGATGCAGGCGAGTCGGCGTTTTCAGGCCCGGTGATCTATATATGGTGGTCTGAAACGGCTGGGGCACAAGTTGCCCGCGTTTCCGGCACTGCCCATGCGCATGAGTCGCCGTCGCATGGCGCATCCAGCCCATGTTGCCCGTGCTATGTGTCAAAAAAGTGAAGAAATAAATATAACAATATCAATGACTTGATGGCTTTTTGGGTGGGTTTTTGTGTTTTTGGTCATTTTTCTTGTTGCGGGGTGTTTGTGTATTCCTTAGATACCCCTTCACCGGCGGCGCTGAGGCGCTGACGGGGCGGCCCGGACGGGGCGGCACTGAGGGGTGACTGAGGTGCTGGACTTGAAGGGTTGAACAATTCAGAGGC
>JAOXSC010000104.1 GCA_025800215.1 Marinibacterium sp. | reverse complement strand
TCGCTCACACCATAGCGGGTTTCGCAGATCTCGTCCCACAGATCGACAAAGGCGCGCATCTTGCACATCTCGGTGACAAAGCGGATGCCCGCGTTCACAAAGAAGGAAATGCGCCCGACCAGGGTCGGGAAGTCTTCGGGTTTCACGCGCGGGCGCAGTTCATCCAGCACGGCCGTGGCGGTGGCGAGCGCAAAGGCCAGTTCCTGTTCCGGCGTCGCGCCTGCCTCTTGCAGGTGATAGGAACACACGTTCATCGGGTTCCATTTGGGGACGTTCTTGTAGCAGTATTCCGCGACATCCGCGATCATCTTGAGCGACGGTTTGGGCGGGCAGATATAGGTGCCGCGGCTGAGATATTCCTTGATCAGGTCGTTCTGCACCGTGCCCTGCAGCTTGGTGATATCCGCGCCCTGTTCTTCGGCCACCGCGATATAGAGCGACAGCAGCCAGGGCGCGGTCGCGTTGATCGTCATCGAGGTGTTCATGTCTTCCAACGGGATCTGGTCGAACAGAACGCGCATGTCGCCCAGATGGCAGACCGGCACACCCACCTTGCCCACTTCGCCCCGCGCCAGAACGTTGTCGCTGTCATAGCCCGTCTGGGTCGGCAGGTCGAACGCCACCGACAGACCGGTCTGACCCTTGGCCAGGTTGCCCCGATAAAGCGCATTCGATGCTTTGGCGGTCGAATGCCCGGCATAGGTGCGGATCAGCCAGGGGCGGTCTTTCTGCGTTTGCGACATGGGCGGGCCTCGTCTATCTGCGTGGAACTTTATTGCGTTGCTGCCGACATACTTGGAATATTGTGGCTCTGTCAATTCGCTGCGGCGCGGCGCATCCCGATCCTGACCGATGTGTCGCAACGGAATTCGTTGCATTTGTAACCATCCGCGCTGGTGGGGTCTATCCCATGGTCGCGATTGGGCTCGCGCCGTGTGATGCAGGGCACATGGCACGGGCTCGGGTCGGGCACGAACGCTTGCAGCCGCAGCATGAGTTTCCGCAACGGCGAGGTCATAAAATTACAAACTGGATCGTTTCCGTATTGCATTGTTGCGCGGCGCCTCATATCCCTTGCCAAGACCCGCGATTCTGCGTTGCGGCGCAATCCATGAACACAGGAGGCTGACATGGCACTGGATACCAATAGCGGCATCGCCGACTACGACGCCCCGGAGAAAGATCTCTACGAGATGGGCGAAATGCCCCCGATGGGCTATGTCCCGAAACAGATGTATGCATGGGCGATCCGTCAGGAACGCCATGGCGAGCCCGATACCGCCATGCTGCAAGAGGTCGTGGATGTGCCGGAGCTCGACAGCCATGACGTGCTGGTTCTGGTGATGGCCGCAGGCGTGAACTACAACGGTGTCTGGGCCGCGCTCGGCAAGCCGATCAGCCCCTTTGACGGCCATGGCCAGCCCTATCACGTGGCCGGGTCGGATGCGTCCGGCATCGTCTGGGCCGTGGGTGACAAGGTCAAGCGCTGGAAGGTCGGCGACGAAGTCGTGATCCACTGCAACCAGGATGACGGCGATGACGAGCACTGCAACGGCGGTGATCCGATGTTCTCGCCCACGCAGCGGATCTGGGGCTATGAAACCCCGGACGGGTCGTTCAGCCAGTTCACCCGCGTGCAGGCCCAGCAGCTGATGCCGCGCCCCAAGCACCTGACCTGGGAAGAAAGCGCCTGCTACACGCTGACGCTGGCCACCGCCTACCGGATGCTGTTCGGGCATGAACCGCATGACCTCAAGCCCGGCCAGAACGTGCTGGTCTGGGGCGCATCGGGTGGTCTGGGGTCCTATGCGATCCAGCTGATCAACACCGCAGGCGCAAATGCGATCGGCGTGATCAGCGACGAAAGCAAGCGTGACTTTGTCATGGGTCTGGGCGCCAAGGGCGTCATCAACCGCCGCGATTTCGATTGCTGGGGCCAGCTGCCCACGGTGAACACGCCCGAATACAACACCTGGATGAAAGAAGCCCGCAAGTTCGGCAAAGCCATCTGGGACATCACCGGCAAGGGTGTGAATGTCGACATGGTGTTCGAACACCCCGGCGAAACCACATTCCCGGTGTCGACGCTGGTTGTGAAAAAGGGCGGTATGGTCGTGATCTGCGCGGGCACCACCGGGTTCAACTGTACCTTCGACGTGCGCTACATGTGGATGCACCAGAAGCGTCTGCAGGGTTCGCACTTTGCGCATCTCAAGCAGGCTGCGGCCGCCAACCAGCTGATGGTTGAACGTCGTCTTGATCCGTGCATGTCCGAAGTGTTCACCTGGGCCGATCTGCCCGAGGCGCACATGAAGATGCTGCGCAACGAGCACAAGCCCGGCAACATGTCGGTGCTGGTGCAGGCCCCCACCACCGGGCTGCGCACCCTCGAAGACGCGCTGGAGGCCCGCAAGGCTTAACCTCCTCAAAACGAATCGCTGGTATGACGCCCGTGTGCCCCCTTTGCGGCATGCGGGCGTTTCGCGTTTCGGGGCCGCTGATGTGACCTCAAGACCTTACAAATCCGCGCCTCGCCATTTCTGGGGAGGGGAAAGCAGTGAATTTTTTGCGGCACCGGGCACGTGCTATAGTTGTATTAACCTTTCGTTAACCATCCAAAGGCGACCCTGACATGCACAATGATTGGATACTTGACGTCCTCGCCGACCTGAAGACCTTCGCTGCGGCGAACGGGTTGCCAGTCCTGGCCGAGCAGCTGGATGACACCCGGCTGGTCGCCGCGGCCGAGATCGCGTCTTGTGAGAAGCCGGCGCAAGGTCGTTTGAATGGCACAGAAAGAACGTCTGGAGCTGCTGCTGCAGGATCTGGACAGCGCGCAAAACTTGGAGGCGCTGCAGGCTGTCACGGTTGAACTCCGCGACTATTTCGACGTTCTTCATGTGATCTATCACTGGGTCGACAGCCTTGGCGAACAATATGGCTGCGGCACCTATTCCGGTGACTGGGTCGACCGCTATCTGGAAAAGAACTATCTGCGCACAGATCCGGTGATCATCGGCTGTTTCCAGCGCTTCCACCCGGTGGACTGGAAACAGCTCGACTGGTCGTCAAAGGCCGCGCGCCAGTTCCAGAAAGAGGCGATGGCCTATGGTGTGGGCAATCAGGGCTATTCTATCCCGATCCGGGGCCCCAACGGCCAGTTCGCCCTGTTTACGCTGAATGCGTCCTGTGATGACGCCGCCTGGGCCCGCTTTATCGAGGCCAACGGCCATGATCTGATCCTGATCGGCCACTTCTTCAACCGCAAGGCGCTGGAATTCGAAGCCACCCGCATTCCCGATCACAACCAATCCCTGTCCCCGCGCGAAGTGGACGCGATGACGCTGCTGGCGCAGGGGCTCAGCCGTGCGCAAGTGGCTGAAAAGCTGTCGATTTCCGAACATACCGTGCGGGTCTATATCGAAAGCGCACGCTTCAAGCTGGGGGCGCTGAACACCACCCATGCCGTGGCCCGTGCCATCGGGCGCGGGCTGATTGTTGTCTGACGCATACCGGATCTTAACCCCACCGTGCGCAGGATGTGAGCGTCATTAACCTTTACGTCGAATGCTTCTTGCTGCGCTGGACGACAAGGGGAACTCACCATGCTGCGTTATGTATACGGCCAAGATCTTCACCGCTTTCCGCTGCTGGCGGACACCATGTTTCGCGACCGTGCCGATCAGTTCCGCACCCGCCTGGGCTGGGACGTGTCGGTGGATGAGCACGGGTTCGAAACCGATCAGTACGATATGCTCAATCCGCTTTATGTGATCTGGGAAGAGCCCGATGGCCGCCATGGCGGATCCATGCGGTTTCTGCCCACCACCGGGCCGGTCATGGTCAACGACATCTTCGGTCACCTGACCGGGGGCGCGCCGATCTGCAGCCCGTTGATCTGGGAATGCACGCGTTTCTGCCTGTCGCGGGATGCATCTTCGGGCGTGGCCGCCGCGCTGATGCTGGCGGGGGGCGAGATCATGCGCGGGTTCAACATTCGCCACTTTGCGGGGGTTTTCGACGCGCGCATGGTGCGGATCTACAAGGCGATCGGTTCATGCCCCGAAATTCTGGGCTCTGAAGGCAGCGGGCGCGATCGGATCAGTGTCGGGCTCTGGTCCTTTACGGATGCGGCTTATGACAAGGTGGCCGCGCGCGCAGGTGTGTCGCCCGACCAGTCGCGGCAGTGGTTCGACCATGCCTTTGGCCGCACCCGCACGGCGCAAAGGCCCGTCGCCTTGTCTGCCTGAGCGGGCTTTCATGGCTGGTGTGACCCGCGCCTTGGCGATAGGGTCGCGCCATGACGACGCCCCCCGCAAAACCAACCGTCACCTTTTCGGACGATCAGGCCGGTGCCTTTGACAGCATCACGGACATGCTGCAGGGCGCGGGCGTTGATCTGGATGACAGCCTGCTCAAACCGCCGGCGTCGGACGGGCAGGGGGTGATGGCGGTGCTGGGCAAGGCGGGGTCGGGCAAGACGCTGCTGCTGGCCGAGCTTTACAAGGCCCTGGACGAGGCTGGCGTCGACATCGTGTCGGGCGATTACGAAGGCCGCAAACGGCGCGAAAGGCGCACGCTTGCGATCCTGGCCCCGACCAACAAGGCCGCCAGCGTGCTGCGCTTTCGCGGTGTGCCGGCCACCACGATCCACCGGATCCTGTATACCCCCGTCTATGACCCGGAATATGAACGCATCGCCGAATGGCTGGCGGGCAATGGCGAGCGTCCCGAGATCGAAGACCTGTCGGACGAGGCGCTGGACCGCGCTCATGCCTTTTATCAGAGCAACAAATCCATCCCCGGTGCGCTGGCCGCCGCCGGGCTGCGGGGATCGGATTTCATCACCGGCTGGAAACGGCGGGACGAGCCGCTGGACATCGGCTTTGTCGATGAAGCGTCGATGCTCGATGACCGCCAGTTCAACGATCTGCAGGAAATCTTCCCCAATCTCGTGCTGTTCGGAGATCCCGCCCAGCTCGCGCCCGTGAACCAGTCCGGCGCCATGGCCTTTGACACGCTGCCCGAACCGCGCAAGCTGCAGCTGAGCCGCATTCACCGGCAAGAGGCCGACAACCCGATCCTGGATCTGGCCCACGCTCTGGCCGATCCCGCCCTGCAATTCGAAGATTTCGAACGCATGGTCGAAGACACCGCCCGCCGCGACGACCGGGTGGTCTGGGGCCAGCGGGTCGAAGTGGATCTGATGGCGCGCAGCCCGGTTCTGGTCTGGCGCAATGCCACGCGCATCCGGCTGATCCAGGCCTTTCGCAGCGTCTATGGCGCCCCGGATGACGCGCTGCTGGAAGGCGAGCCGCTGATCTGCGACGGGATCGAACTGCCGCTGAAACACCGCAAGAAACGGCTGGATCTCGAAGCGCGTGGCCTCATCAAGGGCGCGCAGGTGGTCTATCTGGGGCCGGGGCGCAAACCGGGATTTTCGCGGCTGCATGTGATCGGCGCCGAAGATCCGCAGGTCAGCGCCGCGTCGATCGTGAAGATCGAAAAACCCGATGAAGAAGAACCGTTTATCCCCTTTGCCGCGCGTATGGGGGCGGCGTTTCTGCATGGGGCTGCGGTCACCATTCACAAGGCGCAGGGGTCGCAATGGGACACGGTGCAGGTCTTTGCCCCCGATCTTTATGCGGCGGCGCGTGCAGGCCGGGTCGAGGCGGGGCAACCGCTGTGGAAACGGCTGGCCTATGTGGCCATCACCCGTGCGCAGGAGCGGCTGATCTGGGTGGTGCGCAACCGTCTGGCCAAACCATCCCACCCGCTGCGCGTCGATGATCTGCGGGTCGCGGCGGCCCCAACCCTGACGCTCGAGGCGCAAGACACATGAAAACCATCCTGATCACCGGAGCAAGCGCGGGCATCGGCCGCGCAACGGCCGAAACCTTTCTGGCCGCAGGCTGGCAGGTGGGGCTGATCGCCCGGCGGGCCGAGATGCTGGAAGACCTGGCGCGGCAGCACGCCCATGCCGTGGCGCTACCGGCCGATGTGACCGATCCCGACGCCATGCAGCATGCCTTCGACACGTTCACGGGCCGGGTGGGGCGGCTGGATGTTCTGTTCAACAATGCGGGCATGTTCGGCCCGGTGGGCCCGATTGACGAAATTGCCCTGGATGACTGGGACGCGGTGATGAATGTCAATCTGCGCGGCATGGTGATCGCGGCGCGGCTGGCCTTTGGCCAGATGCGGCGGCAGGCGCCTCAGGGGGGGCGGATCATCAACAATGGCTCGATCGCCGCGCACAGCCCGCGCCCCAATTCGATGTGCTACACCACCACCAAACATGCCATCACCGGCCTGACCAAAAGCCTGTCGCTTGATGGGCGACCCTTTGACATTGCCTGCGGTCAGATCGACATCGGCAATGCCGAAAGCGATATGGTCGCGGCCCTTGCATCGGCCAATCCGGGCATGCACACGATGGATGTGGCGCATGCCGCGCAATCGGTGCTGCACATGGCCAACCTGCCGCCCGAAGCGAATGTGCAGTTCATGACGGTGATGGCCACCAAGATGCCCTATATCGGGCGCGGATAGCGCTTACTGGTTGCGCAGGATGCGGAACACGGTTGATGCGCCCCAGCCTGCGGCGATGGCAATGGCCAGCGACATCAGCCCGTAGATCAGCGGCATTTCACGCGACAGCGTATAAAGCCAGCGTTCCAGCCCCACCTTGCGCACGTCGATCACCGTTTCATATTGCGACACCACCGTGCCATCCCGTGTCAGGAAAATGCGGGTGGAATAATCCCCTTCGGTCAGGTTCGCAGGCAGGGAAATGGCGGTGCGGAACAGGGTCTGCTGGTCCACCGCAACCTGCCCTTCGAGCTGCTGATACAGATCCTGCTCCTGACGGATGCGGATCACGGCATCGGTGAAGCTGGCGGCATCGGGCACGGTGTCGGGGGCGCCCACCGAGCGGATCGACCGCCCGATCGAGATCCGGTTGCGCAGGTCTTCGGTGTCGGACAGGACCTCGTCGAGCGGGCCGCTGCTGGCCACTGCATAGAAACTGGGGGCAGCGTCAATTTCGACCGCGTCCACATTGACCCAGATGCCGAACCGGTTGCCTTTGCGCCGCACCATCACGGGTTCAGACGGGCCGGCCACGGTGATCACCACCTCAAGCGGGGGGCCATCTGGGATCTCGACCTCGCGTTTGACGGCGCCAAAGATCAGGATGTCCGAGCCTTCAAAGCGGGTGGTGATCGACACCTTGTCGTGGCTGAGGCCCAGAACGACCTCTTCAGCGAGGGCCGCGATCGGCAGCAGCAGGAACAGGATCAGCCAGCGCGCCATGTCAGTGCCCACCCGCAGCGCCAAGCGAATAGAGCTCGACCGGTTGCAGCAGCAGCTCCAGCGCCAGCTTGCCGCAGACCACCAGCACCAGCCCGGCCAGCAGGATCCGCAGCTGTTCGGCCTTGAGCCGCGTGCCGATCTGCGTGCCGATCTGCGCCCCGATCACGCCACCCACCAGCAGCAGCACCGCCAGCATGATGTCGACCGTGTAGTTGGTCGTGGCGTGCAGCAGCGTGGTAAAGGCGGTCACAAAGATGATCTGGAACAGCGACGTGCCCACCACCACCTTGGTTGGCATGCCCAGCAGATAGATCATCGCCGGCACCATGATGAACCCGCCGCCCACGCCCATGATGGCCGCCAGAATGCCGACCGCAATGCCCACCAGCACCGGCGGGATCACCGAAATATAAAGTCCCGATGTCCGAAACCGCATCTTGAAGGGCAGCGCATGCACCCAGGTCCGCTGTTTGCGCGGGCCCGGGCCGGTGGCCGGTTTGCGCGCCTTGCGCAGGGCGTTCAGGCTTTCGATGAACATCAGCCCGCCGACCACGCCCAGAAACACCACATAGCAAAGCCGCACCAGCAGATCGACCTGACCGAGGCTTTTGAGATAGTTGAACACCAGCACCCCAAGCGCGGCACCGATCAGTCCGCCCACCAGCAGCACCAGCCCCATCTTCAGATCCACCGTCTTGCGCCGGAAATGCGCCAGCACACCGGAAAAGGATGATGCAACGATCTGATTGGCTTCGGTGGCGACAGCCACAGCAGGGGGGATACCGATGAAGAACAGCAGCGGTGTCATCAGGAACCCGCCGCCGACGCCGAACATGCCGGACAAGATCCCGACAAGGGCCCCCATCCCCAACAGCAAAAAGGCGTTAACTGAGACCTCGGCAATGGGAAGATAAACCAACATAGTATTGAATAGGCCGGTTGACGTAGCGTTGGCAACACTCTTGCGAGGTCAATCGAAAAAGACCCCGCACGGGGCGGGGTCTTTGATGGTCTGGCCGTGTCCTGAAGGGATCAGCGTTCCTTGACGTAGGGTTCGCCCCCGGCACGCGGCGGGATCGCCTTGCCCACGAACCCGGCCAGAATGACCACCGTCATGACATAGGGCAGCGCTCCCAGGATCTGTGCCTGAACCTTGATGCCAAAGATGGCCTCCAGCAGATCGGGGCGCAGTTCGAGCGCCTGAAAGAGACCAAAGAGCAGGCAGGCCCCAAGCGCGTGCCAGGGCCGCCATTTGGCAAAGATGAGCGCGGCCAGCGCGATGAACCCGCGCCCGGCGGACATGTCCTTGACAAAGCCCGCCTGCAGAGCGGTCGACAGATAGGCCCCGGCAATGCCGCAGAGCACGCCGCAGATCGCCACGGCCGCATAGCGCAGCCCCACCACCGACACGCCCGCCGTATCCACCGCAGCGGGGTTTTCCCCAACCGCCCGCAGCCGCAGCCCGAACCGCGTGCCATAAAGCAGCCAGGCGGTCAGCGGAACGCAGGCAAAAGCCAGATAGACCAGGATGGAATGGCCCGACAGCAGCTCGGCATAGATCGGGCCCAGCACCGGCACATCGGCCAGCTGGTCGGCAAAGGGCAGGGTGATCGGTTCGAACCGCGCGCCGCCAAACAGCGACGGCGTGCGACCGCCCTGGCTGAACCAGTCCTGCGCGATGAGCACGGTAAAGCCAGCGGCCAGGAAATTGATCGCCACGCCCGAGATCAGCTGATTGCCACGGAATGTGATCGACGCCAGCCCGTGCAGCCCGCTCAGGACCAGCGACGACGCGATGCCCGCCAGCAGACCCAGCCAGACCGATCCGCTGGTCGCGGCCACAGCGGCGGAAAAGAACGCGGACATGAGCATCTTGCCCTCAAGCCCGATGTCGAAAATGCCCGCGCGTTCACTGAACAGCCCCGCAAGGCAGGCCAGCAGCAGCGGTGTGGCCAGACGGACGGTGCTGTCGAGCACCTGAATAAGGGTCAAAAGATCCATGGATCAGCTCTCT
>JAOXSC010000204.1 GCA_025800215.1 Marinibacterium sp. | reverse complement strand
ATCGAGGGCGCAGAGGGCCGGGTGGTCAAAAAGCTCATGGGGAGCGAACAAGGCGGGCTGGGTCGAAAAGCTGTGTCTCATGACAAAGCTTACCTCGCAGAGACCTCAACGGGAATCCCAAGAGTTTCGCTGAGGTCTCTCCAAGGAAAACGGTCCGAAAAATTGCATTTTTCGGCGCTGCCGCAAGCGGGGTGCCGAAAAAGTGGCCGGGTGGCTTGTGTCCTGCCCGGTCCGTCTCTACCACACCTCCATGAGATGTCTTTTCCTGGGTGATGTGATGGGCCGCGCAGGCCGGGCCGCGATTGCAGAGCGGGTGCCGGAATTGCGCGAGGCCTGGAAGCTGGATTTCGTTGTGGTGAATGGCGAAAATGCCACTGGCGGCATGGGGTTGAGCGGTGCACATGCCAAGACCATGCTGGACGCCGGGGTAGATTGCCTGACCCTGGGCGACCACGCTTTTGACCAGAAGGATATGCTGTCTTTCATCGAGGATGAAAGCCGCATCGTGCGTCCGATCAATTTTGCCACGGGCGCGCCGGGGCGGGGCTATCGCCTGTTCGAGGCGACGGGCGGGCGCAAGGTCCTGGTGGTGCAGGTTCTGGGCCAGGTGTTCATGAAACGCGCCTTTGAAAGCCCGTTTTCCATGCTGGAGCCTGTGTTCAAGAAATTCCCCCGTGGTGGGCAGGCCCAGGCGATCATCGTGGACGTGCATTGCGAGGCCACGTCCGAGAAAATGGCGATGGGCCATTACTGCGACGGCAAGGCCAGCCTGGTTGTTGGCACCCACACCCATGTGCCCACGTCTGATGCGATGATCCTGCCGGGCGGCACGGCGTATCTGACGGATGCGGGGATGTGCGGTGATTATCATTCCGTGATCGGCATGGAAAAGGCCGAGCCCATGCGCCGGTTCGTGACCGGCATGCCCAAGGGGCGGTTTACCCCCGCAACCCAGAGCGCAACACTGTCCGGTGTTTATGTCGAGACCGATGATCGCACCGGCGCGGCCACCCGGATCGAAATGGTGCGCCTTGGCGGACGGTTGCAGGAGGCCACGCCCTGACCCGGCAAGAGGTGCTGTTCTTTACCCTCTGTCTGGCTGTGATTGGCGCGGGCTGGGGGGTGACCGAACCGTTGAGCAAGATTGCGGTCAGCACCGGCTACCTGCCATTCGGGCTGATTTTCTGGCAGTTGGCCATCGGCTCTGGTGTCATGGCCGTGTTTGCCTGGGGGCGGGGGAAAAGGCTGCCGCTGACGCCAGAGGCGCTGCGCATCTATGCCATCATTGCCGTGATCGGGACATTGCTGCCCAATGCCGCCAGCTACGAGACCATTCGCCATATCCCCGCCGGGGTCATGGCCATTTTGATGTCACTGATCCCGATGGCGGCGTTTCCGATGGCGCTGGGGCTGGGCGTGGACCGCTTTTCGTGGCGCCGCCTGTTTGGGTTGCTGGCGGGGTTGGGCGGTGTGTTGCTGCTGGCGCTGCCAGAGACCAGCCTGCCGGACCCCGCGATGATCCTGTGGATTCCACTGGGGCTGGTGGCGGTCATTTGTTACGCGTTCGAGGGCAATTTTGTCGCCCGCTGGGGGACGGCCGGGCTGACTCCGGTGCAGGTGTTGTTTGGTGCCTCGGTGCTGGGCAGCCTCATGGTGCTTCCGGTGGCGGTGGTGTCCGGCCAGTTCATTGTGCCAACGGGTGGGTTCGGCCCGCCGGAATGGGCGTTGATCGCCAGTTCCGTTATCCACGTGTTTGTCTATGCCGCTTATGTCTGGTTGGTCGGGCGTGCCGGGGCCGTGTTTACCGTGCAGGTCAGCTATCTGGTCACGGGGTTTGGCGTTTTCTGGTCCATGCTGATTTTGGGAGAACGGTATTCGGGCTATATCTGGGCCGCCTTTGCATGTGTCATGCTGGGCATTTTCCTGGTGCAGCCGCGCCGTCAGGACATGGTTGCCAGCGCCTGACCGCTGGGCGAGACTGATCGGGCAGAACGCATGAGAGTAAACAGGTTGGTAAGGTATGGGTGAAAACGCGCTGGGGTCGGTGATGGCTGTGTTTGGCTCGTCCGGGGATGCGATTTTGGCCCTGGTTGTTGTGCTGCTCATGTTTGCGTTGTTCCTGCGCGAAACCTATCCGCCCGAGGTGGTGGCGTTGATGGGGGTGTCGGTTCTGCTGATCTCGGGCGTCTTGCCCTATGAGGCAGGGCTTGCCGTATTGTCGAACCCGGCGCCCTGGACGATTGCGGCGATGTTCATTGTCATGGGGGCATTGGTGCGGACCGGGGCGCTGGAGTGGTTCACCTCCCTGGCGGAACGGCAGGCGGACACGCGTCCGGGTTTGGCGGTGGTGGCGCTGTTGCTGCTGGTGGTGGTGGCCTCGGCCTTTGTGAACAACACTCCCGTTGTGCTGGTGATGATCCCGGTTTTCACCCAATTGGCGCGCAAGATCGGCGTGTCGGCCAGCAAGATGCTGATCCCGTTGAGCTATGCGGCCATTCTGGGCGGGACGGCGACACTGATCGGGACTTCGACCAACCTGTTGGTTGACGGTGTGGCGCGGGCGGGTGGGCTGGCCCCGTTCAGCATTTTCGAAGTGACGCCGCTGGCGGTCTGCCTGATCCTCTGGGGCGCGCTTTATCTGCGATTCGTGGCGCCACGCCTGTTGCCGGACCGGAGCAGCATGGCGGACTTGCTGAGCGACCGGTCCAAGATGAAGTTCTTTACCGAGGCGGTGATCCCGCCCGAAAGCAATCTGATCGGGCGGGAGGTGCTGGGTGTGCAGCTGTTCAAACGCCCCGGGGTGCGGTTGATCGACGTGATCCGGGGGGATCAGTCCTTGCGGCGGAACCTGCAGGGGGTTGAGTTGCAGGTGGGCGACCGGGTGGTGTTGCGCACGCAGATGACCGAGCTTCTGAGCCTGCAACGCAACAAGGAACTGAAACGTGTGGATCAGGTGTCTGCGGTTGAGACCTCGACCGTGGAGGTGCTGATCACGCCCGGCTGCCGGATGGTGGGGCGGTCGCTGATGTCGCTGCGGTTGCGGCGGCGATACGGTGTCTATGTGCTGGCGGCGCATCGGCGGAACCAGAATATCGGGCGGCAACTGGATGATCTGATCGTCAAGGTGGGCGATACGTTGCTGTTGGAGGGCGCGCCAGAGGACATTCATCGGCTGGCGGCGGATATGGACCTGGTGGACGTGTCCCGCCCGACCGAGCGGGCCTATCGGCGCAGCCACACGCCGATTGCGATGGCGGCCCTGGCCGGGATCGTGGTTCTGGCGGCGCTGGGCGTGGCGCCAATCCTGTTGCTGGCGGTGCTGGCGGTGGCGGCGGTCTTGCTGACGCGCTGTATTGATGCGGACGAGGCGTTTTCCTTTATCGATGGGCGTTTGCTGGTGCTGATCCTGTCCATGCTGGCGGTTGGGGCGGCGCTGGACCGGTCCGGGGCGGTGGCGTTGATTGCCGAGGCGCTGGCCCCGGCATTGGGGGTTTTGCCACCTTTCCTGATGATCTGGGCCATCTACCTGATGACCTCGGTCCTGACGGAATTGGTGTCCAACAATGCCGTGGCGGTGGTTGTGACCCCTATTGCCATCGGATTGGGGCAGGCGATGGGCGTGGACCCACGCCCGCTGGTGGTGGCGGTGATGGTGGCGGCTTCGGCCAGTTTTGCCACGCCGATCGGCTATCAGACCAACATGATGGTGTATGGGCCGGGCGGCTATCGGTTTGCGGATTTCCTGCGCGTGGGGATCCCGCTGAACCTGAGTGTCGGGCTGATTGCGTCCCTGCTGATCCCGGTATTCTGGCCCCTCTGACGGGGACAAATTGTCGACAATTTGTCTACAAGTCGTTGACGACTTGTGCCCCCGCTTCAGGCAATGGTGTCTGCGCGGCCGGCGTTGCGGCCCGAGAAGATGCACCCGCCGAGGAAGGTGCCCTCCAGCGCGTTGTAGCCGTGGTAGCCGCCGCCCCCGAAGCCTGCGACTTCGCCCGCGGCAAAGAGGCCCGGCAGGGGCTGGCCGTCCGCGTTCAGCATTTGGCCGTTGAGGTCCGTGTGCAGCCCGCCCAGCGTCTTGCGTGTCAGGATGTTCAGCCGAACGGCGATGAGGGGGCCGTTTTTCGGGTCGAGGAACTTATGCGGTTTGACCGTGCGCAACAGTCGGTCGCCGCGATAGTTGCGGGCGGCGTGGATGGCGGCCAGTTGCGCGTCTTTGGTGAACGGGTTGTCGACCTGAGCGTCGCGGGCTTCGATCTGGGTGCGGATTTGGGCCACATCCAGCAGCGCCTTGCCGCCTTCTTTCATCACCAGCTTGTTCATGCGCCCGACCAGATCCCCGATGTCGTCCGCCACAATGAAGTCTTCGCCGTGGTCCTTGAACGCCTCGATGGGCGCGGGGGCGCCGCTGCCGGAGAGCAGGCGGGCGCGGATGACTTCCAGCCATTTGCCGGAGGTCAGGTCCGGGTTTTGTTCCGAGCCGGAGAGGGCGAATTCCTTTTCGATGATTTTCTGGGTCAGGATGAACCAGCTATAGTCATAGCCGGTGTCCATGATCGCCTTGAGCGTACCCAGCGTGTCGAACCCGGGCATGGCGGGCGGTGCAAAGCGGTTTCCCTTTGCGTCGAGCCACAGCGACGAGGGGCCCGGCAGGATGCGGATGCCGTGATGGGGCCAGATCGGATCCCAGTTCGACAGCCCTTCGGTATAGTGCCACATCCGGTCGCCATTGATGACGTCACCGCCTGCTGCCTGGCTGATGGCGATCATGCGCCCGTCGACGTGGAAGGGCACGCCCGCGACCATCTTTTGCGGGGGCGGTCCGAGCCGGTCCTGCGGCCAGGCTTTGCGCACGAGATCGAAATTGCCGCCGATCCCGCCCGAGGCCACCAGCACCGAGGGCGCGCGGAATTCGAAGGCGCCCACGGCGTCGCGGTTGGTTTTCTGGCCACGCGCGCCGGTGTCTTCGGCCAGAACCGTGCCGGACACGCCCTTGGCCGCGCCGTTTTCCGTCAGGATCTGGTCGACCTGGTGGCGGAATTTGAAGGTGATGCGGCCTGCGGCGGCGTGGGCGCGGACGCGGGCTTCGAACGGGGCGATGGCGCCGGGGCCGGTTCCCCAGGTCAGGTGAAAGCGCGGGACCGAGTTGCCGTGCCCATCCGCAAATGACCCGCCGCGTTCGGCCCAGCCGACGATGGGGAACCAGCGCATGCCCATTTGTTTGAGCCAGGGGCGCATCTCGCCCGCGGCAAAGTCCACGTAGCTTTCGGCCCATTTGCGGGGCCAGTGATCTTCGGTCCGGTCAAACTGGGCGCTGCCCAGCCAGTCACGCAGGGCCAGGTCTGCGCTGTCGCGGATTCCCATGCGGCGCTGTTCGGGCGTGTCGACCATGAACAGGCCACCCAGGGACCAGAACGCCTGTCCGCCCAGAAAGCTTGCGGGTTCCTGATCGACGATGATGACGGATTTGCCCCGGTCGCCCAGCTCTGCCGCGGCGACAAGGCCCGCCAGTCCGCCGCCGACGATGATGACGTCTGCCTGATCCATCTGATCCTCCCTGTTCGCGTGGAGAATAGGACCGGTGCGGGTTCCGAGGCAACGGGGACGCAACGACAGCCTGCGGTTGTTGCGCGGCCACCGCGCGGGGCGTTTCCGAAGCGTTGGGATCGCTGTGGGACAACTGCCCCATCGAAACGCGGCAATCACCACGAGGAGCACCGGGACATGAAGTTGGATTTCCTGCGCAATCGTCAGACGCCATCGGCCGCCAAGGCCGCGGCAGGTCCCGAGACCAAGGCGAGTGCGGCGGCTCCGGTCGTGACATGGCATTCGGCCGGGCGTGTGGCGTGGAGCCCGCGGGACACGGCGTCGCTGACGCGGTCGGGATTTGCGGGCAACCCGGTGGGGTTCCGGGCGGTGAAACTGATCGCCGAGGCGGCAGCGGCCCTGCCGGTGGTGGCGCAGGACACAGAGCGGCGGTATGCGACCCACCCGGTTCTGGCGTTGTTGGCGCGACCCAATGCCGGACAGGGACGCGCGCCGTTCCTGGAGGCATTGTACGGCCAGTTGCTGCTGAGCGGGAATGCCTATGTCGAGGCCGTGGTGGCCGAGGATGGTCTGCCGGTGGAGCTGCATATTCTGCGGTCGGACCGGATGAGTGTGGTGCCCGGCGCGGATGGCTGGCCGGTGGCCTATGAATACAGCGTCGGCGGGCGCACGCACCGGTTTGCGGCGGAAGCGATCTGCCATATCCGCAGTTTCCACCCACAGGACGACCATTATGGTCTGTCGCCCATGCAGGCGGCGGCGATGGCGGTGGACGTGCACAACAGCGCCTCGCGCTGGTCAAAATCGCTGCTGGACAATGCGGCACGGCCTTCCGGGGCGCTGGTCTGGCAGGGCGGGGACGGGCAGGGCGCGATGCCGGACGACCAGTTCCGCCGCCTGGCCGAAGAGGTCGAGGCCAATTTCCAGGGCGCGCGGAATGCCGGTCGGCCCATGGTGTTGGAAGGTGGGTTGGACTGGAAGCCGATGGGGTTCTCTCCGTCCGACATGGAGTTCCAGAAAACCAAGGAAGCGGCGGCACGGGAAATTGCCGTGGCCTTTGGGGTGCCGCCGATGATCCTGGGGATCCCGGGCGATGCGACCTATGCAAATTACCAAGAGGCGAACCGGGCCTTTTTCCGTTTGACGGTGTTGCCGCTGGCGTCGCGGGTGTTGGCGGGGCTGTCTGATTGGCTGGTGGGGTTCACCGGGGCCGAGGTGGCGGTGTCGCCGGACCTGGATCAGGTGCCCGCGCTGTCGGTGGAGCGCGAGGCGCAGTGGCGGCGGGTATCCGATGCGGCCTTTCTGACCGATGCCGAAAAGCGCGCGATGCTGGGGCTGCCGCCGTTGGAGGCAGACAGGTGAGCGAGGCGCAGGTGCGGACGGTTTTCGCCCCCCTCGACGGGACGCAGGCGATGTTCCGGCAGATCGAGGTGCGGATGAGCGCGGTCGAGGCGTCGCTGGGCATGCTGGAGACCGAGCGGGCGGTCAGCGAGGAAAAACGCAAGTTCATGGATGCCCGGTTCACCCAGATCGACCGGCGGCTGGAGCGGATCGACGGGCATATCTCGCGGCTGGTCTGGCTGATCATTGCAACGATTGTCGGCGGGGTTGTGTCCTTTGTCGTGAAGGGCGGGATGGCTGGCCTGTGAGGAGTTTGAACATGGAAATGAAGGATGCGCTGGAACGCAAGTTTGCGCGGTTTGGCGAGGATCTGATTGCGGATGACCTGGTGATCGAAGGCTATGCCAGCCTGTTTGGCCAGACCGATCAAGGCGGCGATGTGGTCGAGAAGGGGGCGTATGCGCGGTCCTTGGCCAAAGGCGGCGGGGTCAAGATGCTGTGGCAGCATGATCCGGCCCAGCCCATCGGGGTGTGGGACGAACTGCGCGAGGATGCGCGCGGGCTGTGGGTCAAGGGCCGCCTGCTGGACAGCGTGGCACGGGGACGCGAGGCGGCGGCGCTGATTGCGGCGGGGGCCATTGACGGGCTGTCGATTGGCTATCGCACGGTGACAGCCGCCAAAACCGACAGCGGCGCCCGTGTCCTGACCGAGCTGGAGCTGTGGGAGGTGTCCTTGGTGACGTTCCCGATGCTTCCGACCGCGCGGGTGGCGGCCAAGGGGGATACCCCGGAAGCCAGCCATCTGACCGAAATTGCAGCGGCGTTTGATGCGGCGCGGCAAGACCTGGCGCGTCGATAGCGTGCCCAAATCAACCAGTTGAGGTGAACCTGATGAGCAAGACCGAGCCTGCGCCCGGCACTCCTGAGGCGACGCTGGACATCAGTCGGGCACTCTCCGGCTTTGTCAGCGAGATCAAGGGGTTTCGCGGTGAAATTGAACAGAAACTACAGCAAACGGAAGAGCGGATGACCATGCTGGATCGTAAAACCACACTTGCGGCGCGCCCGCACCTGGCGGCGGCAGAAGAGACCGGAGCGCCCCATGCCAAGGCGTTCAACGCATACCTGCGTTCGGGCGATGATGACGCCCTGCGCGGGCTGGAGCTGGAGGGCAAATCGCTGTCCACGGCGGTCAACAGCGATGGCGGCTATCTGGTCGATCCGGCCACGGCCGAGACGATCCGTTCGGCGCTGCGCTCGACCGCGTCCCTGCGGGCGGTGGCCAATGTGGTGAACGTTGAGGCAACGTCGTTTGACGTGCTGATTGACCACACCGAAGTGGGTGCGGGCTGGGCGACAGAGGCCGGGGCCGTTTCGGAAACCGGCACGCCCTCGATCGACCGGATCACCATCCCCTTGCACGAATTGAGCGCGCTGCCAAAGGCGTCTCAGCGGTTGCTGGATGACAGCGCGTTTGATGTCGAAGGCTGGCTGTCTGGCCGGATCGTCGAAAAATTCGCCCGCGCGGAGGCGGCGGCCTTTGTCAGCGGCGACGGGATCGACAAACCGACCGGGTTCCTGACCTATGCGACCCAACCCAACGGGTCCGAGGCCTGGGGCGAACTGGGCCATGTCGTGACGGGTGCGGATGGTGCGTTTGACGCGGTCAATCCCGGTGATGCGATTGTCGATCTGGTCTATGCGCTGGGGGCCGAATACCGGGCAAACGCGTCGTTCGTGATGAACTCCAAGACGGCGGGCGCGGTTCGCAAGCTGAAGGACAATGATGGCCGGTTCCTGTGGTCCGATGGTCTGGCCGCCGGAGAACCTGCGCGCCTGATGGGGTATCCGGTGCTGATTGCCGAGGACATGCCTGACATTGCGACCTGGGCGCCGGCCATTGCTTTTGGTGATTTTGCCGCCGGGTACACCATCGCGGAGCGGCCCGACCTGCGCATCCTGCGCGACCCGTTCAGCGCCAAGCCGCATGTCCTGTTCTATGCGACCAAGCGCGTGGGTGGCGACGTGTCGGACTTTGCAGCGATCAAGCTGCTGAAATTCGCCGCCTAAAACGCGCGGCGGATGCGGGGGCGGTGATTGCCGCCCCCGTGGGCGGGCATGCACCGGAGCCTCATGTTGTCCAGCTGCGCCCCTCCGTCCGAGCAACGTGGGGTGGTGCGGGTCCGCCCGACCAGGAGACGTTTCGCCCGGAGGGGGCGTCGGCCCATCAACATCAGGCCAGCGGAGAATGACAATGGTTTTGACTGAATTGACCCAAGTGCCCGACGCGGACCTGCCGGTGGCAGAGTTCCGGGCGCATCTGCGGCTGGGCACCGGGTTTGGCGAAGACACACTGCAGGATGCGGTGTTGACCGGGTTCCTGCGCGCCGCGATGGCGGCTGTGGAGGGGCAGATCGGCAAGGTGCTGATCGCGCGGGATTATGAATGGGTACTGAGCGCCTGGCGCGGCACCGAGGCCGAGGTCTTTCCCGTCGCGCCTGTCCTGGCGGTTGCCGAGGTCTCTGTCGCGGACCGCGCAGGTGCGGAGACGGTCATCGCGCAGGACAGATACGCCCTGAAGCAGGACGCCCATCGCCCTGAGTTGCGGGCCACGGGTGGCGCTTTGCCAACGATCCCCCTGCTGGGGTCGGTGCGGGTGCAGTTTACCGCCGGTCTGGCCCCGGAATGGGGCGGGCTGCCGGCGGACCTGGCACAGGCGGTGCTGATGCTGGCGGGGTATTACTATGAAAACCGCGCCGAAAGCATGAGTGGCGGCCATTGGATGCCTTATGGCGTGACCAGCCTGTTGCGCCGGTATCGTCCCATGCGCCTGACGGCGGGGGCAGGTCAATGACCCCGCCGGACCTGAACCGCAAACTGGCCTTGGAGCATGCGGTACGCGTGCCTGACGGGGCGGGCGGATATGCAATGGCCTGGGAAACGCTGGGCACGTTGTGGGGGGGCATGCGGGCCGCATCGGGCCGCGAGCGTGGGGATAGCAGCGGACCGGTGTCTGTCGGGCGCTACACGGTAACGGTGCGTGCCGCCCCGGTGGGCGCGGTATCGCGCCCGGTTGCAGGCCAGCGGTTCCGGGATGGCGTGCGTGTCTTTGCCATTCGGGCGGTATCCGAGGCTGAGGGCACCGGGCTCTACCTGAATTGCCGCGTCGAAGAGGAGGTCGCGTCATGAGTTATGGTGTGGCGGTGGCGCTGCAACAGGCGATGTTTCAGGCTCTGGACACAGCGCCCGCTGTGACGGCGCCGGTGTTTGATGCGCCCGATCCGGGGGATTTGCCCGACACGTATGTGCAACTGGGCCTGGACGAAACCCGCGCGCGACGGGACAGCACCGGGGTCGGGGCCGAACACAAGGTGACGGTTTCGATCCTGACAACGTTGCCCGGTTTTGCTGCGGCCAAGTCACTGGCGGTGGCGGTTTATGACACGTTGCAGGATGCGGACCTGCCGCTGGCGCGCGGGCAATTGACGGCGTTGCAGTTCGACCGGGCCAAGGCGCGGCGCGATGGCCCGGCGGGCCGCAACCGGCGGATCGACCTGCGCTTTGTCGCGCGGGTTCAGGACAACTGATTTCAACACATAGGAGGGCATGACATGGCAGCCCAGAACGGTAAGGACCTGCTGGTCAAGGTCGACATGAATGGAACCGGTCAGTTCGAGACCATCGCGGGCCTGCGCGCCACGCGGGTCAGCTTCAACGCCGAGAGCGTGGATGTGACCAGCCTGGAGAGCCAGGGCGGCTGGCGCGAATTGCTGAGCGGGGCGGGGGTGAAATCCGCCGCGATCTCGGGCTCTGGCGTGTTCAAGGACGAAGGCACCGACGAACGCGCGCGGCAATTGTTCTTTGACGGTGAAACCCCGGCCTTTCAGGTGATTATCCCGGATTTTGGCATCGTCGAGGGGCCGTTTCAGGTTTCGGCCATCGAATATGCCGGCAGCCAGAATGGCGAGGCGACCTATGAAATCTCGCTGGCCTCGGCCGGGGCGCTCAGCTTCACGGCGATCTGATGGTGAACCCCTATGCAGGTGAAGTGGCGTTGGTCATCGACGGGCAGCGCCACGTTCTGAAACTGACGTTGGGCGCGCTGGCGGAATTGGAAACCGCGCTGGGGGCGGACAGCCTTGTCGCGCTGGTCGAGCGGTTCGAGGCGTCGCGCTTTTCCAGCCGCGATGTGCTGGCGCTGGTGGCGGCGGGCCTGCGCGGGGGCGGGGTGGATCTGGCTCCGGACGCGTTGATGCGGGCGGACATTGCTGGCGGCCCGATTGCTGCGGCGCGGGCGGCGGCGGAATTGCTGGCCCGTGCGTTCATGGTGCCCGAGTGACTACCGGCGCGAAACGGTTCGACTGGCCCGCGCTGTTGCAGGCGGGCCTGCATGGGCTGGGTCTGAAACCCGCGGAATTCTGGGCGCTGACCCCGGCAGAGCTGCGGCTGATGTTGGGGCAGGGTGGTGCGGCGGCGCTGAGCCGGTCCGGGCTGGATGCCCTGATGGCCCAATGGCCGGACGAGATAGGAGATCAGGATGCAGGATCAGGATGGAATTGACGGCCTGAGTGACCAGGCCGAGGCGTTGGAGGATTCGCTGTCGGCGGCGGCTGATATGGCCGCCGGGTTCGACAGTGAATTGCGCCGGGTGCGGGATGCGCTGGCGGCCACGGGGGCGGATGTGGCCAATCTGGAGCGCGGGATTTCACGCGGGCTGCGCAAGGCGTTTGATGGCGTGATCTTTGACGGGATGAAGCTGTCGGATGCGATGCGCACCCTGGCCAGTTCCATGGCCGATACGGTTTACAACGCGGCAATGAAGCCTGTGACCAACCATTTTGGCGGCCTGCTGGCGCAGGGCGTGGGCAATCTGGTCGAGGGCATCCTGCCCTTTGCCGATGGCGCCCCTTTCAGCCAGGGGCGCGTCACGCCTTTTGCCTCGGGCGGGGTGGTGACGGGGCCGGTCAGCTTTCCCATGCGCGGTGGGCGCGGGCTGATGGGCGAGGCCGGACCAGAGGCCATCATGCCGCTGGCCCGTGGCCCTGATGGCAAGCTGGGCGTGCGCGCGGCGGCGGGCGGCGGGGGCGGGGCGACCGTGGTGATGAATATCTCAACCCCGGACGCGCAGAGTTTCCAGCGCAGTCAGGGCCAGATTGCCGCCCAGCTCAGCCGCGCGCTGAGCCGTGGCAACCGCAACCGGTAATCCGAGAAAAGGAGGGGCAGACATGCAGTTTCACGAGGTCAGATTTCCCGCGTCGCTCAGCTTTGGCTCGGTCGGCGGGCCGGAACGCCGTACGGACATCGTTGCGCTGGCTAACGGGTTCGAGGAACGCAACACGCCATGGGCGCATTCGCGCAGGCGCTATGACGCCGGGCTTGGGATGCGGTCGCTGGACGACGTGGCCACGTTGATCGCGTTTTTCGAGGCGCGGCGCGGGCAGATGTTCGGGTTTCGCTGGAAAGACTGGTCGGATTTCAAATCCGGGGGCGCGCGGGCGGATGTGGCGTTCGAGGATCAGCCGATTGGCATGGGCGACGGGGACACCCGAGTCTTTCAGTTGGCCAAGACCTATCGGTCCGGCGGTTTCACCTATACCCGCCCTGTGACCAAGCCCGTGACAGGCACGGTGCAGATCGGCGTGGCGCAGGACCAGTTGTTCGAAGGGGCGGATTTCGACGTGGACCCGGCCACTGGCCTGGTCACGCTCTACGAGGCGCCGGGCGAGGATCAGGCGGTTTCGGCCGGGTTTGAATTTGATGTGCCGGTGCGCTTTGACACCGACCGCATCCAGACCAGCGTGGCCAGTTTTCAGGCAGGTGACGTGCCCAACGTTCCGGTGGTGGAGGTGCGGGTCTGATGGATCAGGCATTCCAGGATCACATTGCCAGCGGGTTGACCACGCTGTGTCGTTGCTGGGCGATCACGCGGACGGACGGGGTGGCCTATGGGTTTACCGATCATGATTGCGACCTGTTCTTTGAGGGGCTGACCTTCCGGGCCAATACCGGGCTCAGCGCCTCGGCCTTGCAGCAGGCCAGCGGGCTGTCGGTGGACAATACCGAGGCGATTGGCGCGCTGACCGACACGGCCGTGTCCGAGGCCGATATCGATGCGGGCCGGTTTGATGGTGCCGATCTGCGGGCGTGGATGGTGAACTGGGCCGCGCCTGACACCCGGTGGCTGATGTTTCGCGGCTCCATTGGCGAATTGCGCCGGGGTGGCGGGGCGTTCCACGCGGAACTGCGCGGGCTGACGGATGCGCTGAACCGGCCTGTGGGGCGGGTCTATCAGAAACCCTGCACGGCGGTGCTGGGGGATGGTAACTGCCGCTTTGCGATGCAGACCGAAGGCTACCGGGCCGAGGTTGCGGTGGCCGAAGTGGAGGCGGGCCGCGTCTACCGCTGGCCAGAGCTGGCGGGGTTTGAGCCGGGCTGGTTCACCGGTGGGCGGCTGGTGGTGCGGTCCGGCGCGGCCAGCGGCCTTTGGCAGACGATCAAGCAGGACAGGTTTGTGAACGGCACGCGGCAGGTCACGCTATGGGAACCGGTGCGCGCCGAGGTGGCCCCCGGCGATCAGGTCCGGCTGGAGGCGGGCTGTGACAAGCGGATGGAGACCTGCCGGTTGAAGTTCAACAACCTGCTGAATTTTCAGGGGTTCCCGGACATTCCCGGCGAAGACTGGATGTTGACCGTGCCGAAACAGGACAAGCCCAACACGGGCGGGAGCCGGAGATGAGCGCAATTGTCACCGCCGCACGTGGCTGGATCGGTACGCCCTATCTGCATCAGGCCAGCACACGTGGGGCCGGAACCGATTGCCTGGGCCTGATCCGGGGGGTCTGGCGCGAGGTGCTGGGCCGCGAACCGGAACTGCCGCCTGCCTACTCCATGGACTGGTCCGAACCGCAGGGCGAAGAGCGGCTGTGGCAGGCCGCTTTGCGCCATCTGCAACCGGCCTGCCGGGACCGCGCGCCGGGTGACGTGCTGCTGTTCCGCATGCGCAGCAATGCGGTGGCCAAACACCTGGGCATCGCCAGCGCACCGGACCGGTTCATCCATGCCTATTCCGGGCGCGGCGTGGTCGAAAGCGCGCTGAGCGCCCCGTGGCAGCGCCGCATCGTGGCGCGGTTCACCTTTCCTGACATCCCAAGCGGAGGCTGACCGATGGCAACCATACTACTCTCTGCCGCCGGGGCGGCGATCGGCGGCTCCATCGGGGGCAGCTTTGCGGGCCTGGGATCGGCCATAATCGGGCGCGCGGTCGGGGCCACGCTGGGCCGCGTCATCGACCAGCGCATCATGGGCACCGGCGCGGAACCGGTGGAGCACGGCAAAACCGACCGTTTCCGCCTGTCCAGCGCGGCGGATGGCCAGCCCGTGGCCCAGGTGTATGGGCGCATGCGGCTGGGCGGACAGGTGATCTGGGCGTCGGATTTTCTGGAAAGCAGTGCCACGACGGGCGGCGGCGGTGGCGGCAAGGGCGCCCCGCGCGGGCCTCAGGTGACGCAATACAGCTACTCGGTCTCGTTGGCGCTGGCGCTGTGTGCGGGGGAAATCAGCGCGGTGGGCAGGGTCTGGGCCGATGGCGAGGAAATCGCGCGCGATGACCTGAACCTGCGGGTCTATACCGGCAGCGATGACCAGTTGCCCGACCCCCTGATGGAGGCCATCGAGGGCGCGGGCCAGGTGCCCGCCTATCGCGGTACGGCCTATGTGGTGATCGAGGACATGAACCTTGATGCCTTTGGCAACCGGGTGCCGCAGCTTTCCTTCGAGGTGGTGCGCGGTGAGCAGCCGGACAGCGCACGGTATGCCGAAGATCCGGCGCAGGCCCTGCGCGGGGTCGCGCTGGTGCCGGGCACCGGGGAATACAGCCTGGCCACCACGCCGGTCTATTATTCCGCCGGACCGGGCCAAAGCCGCGCGGCAAACGTGAATTCGGCCTCTGGCAAGCCCGATCTGGTCACGTCGCTTGAGGCCCTGACCGAAGAGGCGCCCAATTGCCGGTCTGTATCGCTCATTGCGTCGTGGTTTGGCAGTGACCTGCGCTGCGGGGTGTGCGATCTGCGACCCATGGTCGAACAGGCCGAGGCGGACGGTACCATGCCGTGGTCCGTGGCCGGGCTGACGCGCGGCACGGCGCAGCCCATCGCTCTGGCCGAGGGGCGGCCGATCTATGGCGGCACGCCGTCAGATGCCAGCGTGGTCGAGGCGATCCGCCATATGAACGAACAGGGGCTGGGGGTGATGTTCTATCCCTTCATCCTGATGGATCAGCAGGCGGGCAACGGTCAGCCGGACCCATGGACCGGCGCGGCGGATCAACCGGCGCTGCCATGGCGTGGCCGCATCACGCTGAGCACGGCTCCGGGGCGGGCGGGCACACCCGACGGCACCGCAGCCGCCGAGGCCGAGGTGGCCGCGTTTTTTGGCACCGCCTCTGCGTTGGATTTCTCGGTCGGCAATGGCACTGTCACCTATACGGGCGTGCCCGAAGACTGGGGCCTGCGGCGGTTCATTCTGCACTATGCGGCCTTGTGTGCTGCGGCGGGCGGGGTGGAGGCGTTCTGTATCGCCTTGGAAATGCGTGCGCTGACCCAGATCCGGGGCGCAGGGGGCAGTTTTCCGGCCGTGGCCCAGATGCGGACGCTGGCGGCAGAGGTGCGCGCCCTGCTGGGGCCCGAAACACAGATCGGCTATGCCGCCGACTGGTCGGAATACTTCGGCTATCAGCCGCAGGATGGCAGCGGCGACCGGTACTTTCACCTCGATCCGCTTTGGGCCGATGACAACATCGACTTTGTCGGGATCGACAATTACATGCCCCTGTCCGACTGGCGCGATGACGCAGGGCATAAGGACGCCGGGGCCGGGTCGGTCTACGATCTGGATTACCTGCGCGGCAATATCGAGGGCGGCGAGGGCTACGACTGGTACTATCATTCGGACGAAGCCCGCGCCGCACAGATCCGCACGCCCATCACCGATGGCGACGGAGAGCCATGGGTCTGGCGGTACAAGGATATCCGCAACTGGTGGGACAACGACCACCATGACCGCGTGGGCGGTGTTCGCCAGGCGGCCAGCCCTTGGGTGCCCCGGTCCAAACCGATCTGGTTCACCGAACTGGGCTGTGCGGCAATCGACAAGGGCACCAACCAGCCCAACAAGTTTCTGGACCCGAAATCCAGCGAAAGCGCGCTGCCGCATTTTTCCACCGGTGCGCGCGATGACCTGATCCAGCATCAATATCTGCGGGCCATGCTGGGCTATTGGGCGGACGCGGCGAACAATCCGGTGTCCGAACTGTACGAAGGCCCCATGATCGATATGGATCACGCCTATGTCTGGGCCTGGGACGCACGGCCTTTCCCGGCCTTCCCGAACGCGGTGGAGACATGGTCGGACGGTGAAAATTATCTGCGCGGTCACTGGTTGAACGGGCGGATCGGCGGGCGGACGCTGGCCTCTGTGACCGAGGAAATTTGCCGCGCGTCGGATCTGAGCGCGGTAGAGACGGGCACGCTGCATGGTTTTGTCCGGGGCTATGCGCTGGAAGATGTGGGCGCGGCGCGGGCGGCGCTGCAACCGCTGATGCTGCGGTATGGGTTTGACGCGGTCGAGCGGGACGGGGTGTTGCAGTTCTTGCCACGTGACGGGCGGGCAGATCATGTGCTGGACGATGGATCGCTGGCGGAAACATCCGAATTCGACGGGCTGACCGAACGCACGCGCGCTGGCGAGGTCGAGATGACAGGCCGCATCCGCCTGCGGTTTCCGCAGGCGGACGGTGCGCACGCGGTGGTGGCCGAAGAGGCCGTGCGCCCCGAAGACACGACCCACGCTGTGGCGACATCGGACCTGGCGCTGTCAATGACGCGCGGCGAGGGGCGCGCGGTGGCCGAACGCTGGCTGGCCGAGGCGCGCGTGTCCCGCGATACGCTGCGTCTGGCGCTGCCGCCCTCGCACCTGTCGGTGCGGGCGGGGGATGTGGTGCACCTGGCCGAACAGGGTGGCGGGTTGCACCCCTGGCGGGTGGACCGGGTCGAAGTTTCGGACCGGCAATTGATCGAAGCGGTGCGGATCGAACCCGAACTGTACCGTCCGGGCGACATTCGCGATGACCTGGTGGCCAATACGGGCTTTGTGCCGCCCCTGCCGGTGACGCCGCTGTTCATGGACCTGCCATTGATCGCCGGGGACGAGGTGGAACACGCGCCGCATCTGGCGGTCACGGCGGATCCTTGGTCGGGCAGTGCGGCGGTGTATCATTCCGCCTCGGACAGCGATTTTGCGCTGGATCGCATTCTGGCCACGCGGGCGGTTGCAGGGCGCACCCTGGCTCCGTTGACGCGTCACGAGCCCGGGCGCTGGGATCGCGGGGCGCCGCTGGAGGTAGAGCTGATTTCCGGCGCTTTCGAAAGCCGCTCGGCGCAGGCCGTCCTGAACGGGGCCAACCTGGCGGCCATTGGGGATGGCAGCAGCGGCACCTGGGAACTGTTCCAGTTCCAGACGGCAGACCTGGTCGGGCCGCGCAGGTGGTGGCTGTCGGATCGCTTGCGCGGACAATTGGGCAGTGACGGGCTGATGCCGGATATCTGGCCGGAAGGGTCATGGGTGGTTTTGCTGAATGGCGCGCCCGAGCAGATCGACCTGCGCCCCAACCAATTGCGGGTGGCCCAGACCTACCGCATCGGCCCGGCGCGGCGGCCTTATACCGATCCGTCTTATGTGGACCGGGTCGAGGCGTTCGAGGGCAACGGGCTGCGCCCCTATGCGCCGACCCACCTGTCGGCACAGGGGCAGGCGGGCGGGGATCTGACCCTGTCATGGATCCGGCGCACGCGGATTGACGGCGACAGTTGGGACCTGCCCGACGTGCCGCTGGGGGAAGAAAGCGAACGCTATCTTCTGCGCATCCGGCGCGGTGGAACGGTGCTGCGCGAGGCTGAGATCGGGCTGCCGGGCTGGACCTATTCCACGGCGGCGCAGGGCGCGGATGGGGTGCTGCCCGGAGATAGCTGGGAAGTGGCGCAAGTTTCGGCCCGCTATGGGCCGGGCCTGTTTGCCCGCGCGCCGCTTCCCCTATGAGGCCGCTGCTCTACGGGGATATCAGCGCCGCCGCGCGGCGGCTCTACGCGGTGCCGCCGAGGCACCGCACCCGGTTGTGCCACACCCTGTTGGAGCAGGCCGAGGCCGCGGATGCCTATGCCCGGTCCACGGGCCGCGTGCATCCAACGCTGGGCAACGGGTCACTTATGGCGGCGGCGCGCAAGCAGCCATTGCCGACAGAGCCGGGGTTTGACGATCCTGTCTATTGCCAGTGCTTTGCCATGGTCCTGCGGGCGCTGGCCCGGCGCCGGTAGGCTGCGGGCCGTATCATCCATTTTCGTATATCGACCTTACAAATTTATGCTATTTTCAACAGGTGCCTTGCGGGCGTACCTTGCGGCCATACCGCCGTCAGCAAGACCGGAGCCCGCCATGACCCTTTCCTCCCACCCCCCCGCGACACCCGGGACCGCGCAAGTCCGTCTGGCCGGGCTGTATTACCTCGTCATCATCCTGATGGGCGTCGGCGGCGCGGTGATCCTGCGGGAGCCGGTCCTGTCCTCGGACGCGCCCGATGCGATTGTGGCAGGCACCGCCGCCCTGCGGCTGAGCCTGCTGAGCGATGCGGTGATGGTGTTGGCGGATGTGGCGCTGGCGCTGGCGTTTTTCGACCTGCTGCGCGGGCGGGGCGAACAGCTTGCCCGCGCGGCCATGGTGTTTCGGCTGATGCAGGCTGCCACGATTGCCGCCAGCCTGATCTTTCTGGCCGCAGCCCCCAATCTGGCCGGGGCGGGGCAGGCGGAACTGGCCCGGCAGTTTTTGACCCTGCATGCCACGGGCTATGATATCGGTCTGCTTTTTTTCGGCGTCAACACGCTGCTGATGACGGTGCTGTTGCGCCGAGGCGGCGCGGTGCCGGGGGTGTTGGTCTGGGGCCTGGCGGCATCGGGGATGGTGTATCTGACGGGATCTGTCCTGCGTATGGTTGCGCCCGACCTGCAGTCCCTGTTTGCGCCGGCCTATGGCGTGCCGCTGCTGGCGGAAACCGGGCTGTGCCTGTGGCTGCTGATCCGGGCGCGGGTCTAGCGCGGGGGGGCACGAAGGTCCGGGTCCCGTGATCTGACAGAAGGGCGGTCTCTCAGCCTGACATGGCGTCACTGAAGAGTGCACGATACTGCGCAATGGGCAGATTGGCCAAATCCAGCGCCTGTTGCAGCGTGAACCATTCCAGATGGGAATGCTCATGGTTGCGCATATGCGGCACGCCCTGCCAGTGGCGGACAAGGTGAACGTGATAGCGGGGCGGGTCCTGCGCGCTCATCAACCGATCTTCCAGCGTGCGAAAGAACACAGGCGCTGTTGGCACGATCCCGATTTCCTCGTCCAGTTCGCGGATCAACGCCTGGGCGCAGGTTTCGCCTGCTTCAACCCGTCCGCCGATGACATCCCAGCACCCCGGATAGGCCCTGCGAAAAGGCGCGCGGCGGCCCAACAAAATCCGGTTCTCCTGCAGGATCAAGGCACAGGCATAGTCCGATGTTCTGGCGGCCATAGCGATCACCCCGCCGCGCAACTGACACATAGGGTGGCCCCCAGATCCAGTTCCAGCCGGCCGGTTGGAATGGCCTCTGCGCAATCGTCGCAAAACCCATAGTCGCCCTGTGCAAGGCGCTGCAAGGCCACCCGCAGGCGCTGGCTTTCCACGTCGCGCCGCCCCTGTTGCGCCCGGGCCATGGCCTGCATCTGCAGCGCGTCCATCCGGCTCAGCCGTCCGACCGCCTGCTGGTCCAGTGTGACCACCGCCTGTCCCTCGACCCCCAGCGCATTTTCCTCGGCGATGGCGGCCAGCCGCGCCTCGATCAGGGCCCGGAACCGGGCGGTCTCTGCCTCATTCATTCCCGTGATGCCCCCGATCAAGCCTTTGCGATTGGCAATGCCGCCCCTACATGGGTAGTCTAGCCCCAGTTCGAGGAGCAAGGCCATGGTCGAAGCACATAGCAACGTTACCCCGCTGGATCCCGTCTGGGATCGGATCACGCAGGAGGCGCATGACGCCGTCCGGGCCGAGCCGCTGATGGGCGGGCTGGTGCATGCCTGCGTGCTGCATCACAAAAGCATCGACCGCGCGCTGAGCTACCGGTTTGCCGCGAAACTGGCCTCGAACGAGATGTCGATGGTCGTTCTGCGCGAAATCGCGGACGAGGCATACAAGACCGATCCGTCCCTGATCGAGGCCGCCCGCGCCGACCTAGTGGCGGTCTATGATCGCGATCCGGCCTGCCATCGGCTGTTGCAGCCGATCCTGTATTTCAAGGGTTATCAGGCCATGCAATCCTACCGCATCGGCCATTGGCTGTGGAAACAGGGACGGCACGATCTGGCCTATTTCGTGCAGATGCGGGTGAGCGAGATTTTCGGGATCGACATCCATCCGGCGGCCCGGATCGGGCAGGGGATCATGATCGACCACGCCCATTCCATCGTCATCGGGGAAACCGCCGTGGTGGGGGACAATGTGTCGATGCTGCATTCCGTGACACTTGGCGGGACTGGCAAAGAGGAAGAAGATCGCCACCCCAAGATCGGCAATGGCGTGCTGATCGGGGCCGGGGCCAAGGTGCTGGGCAATATCGACGTTGGCCAATGTTCACGCATTGCGGCGGGGTCCGTGGTGCTGGAACCTGTGCCGCCCTGCAAGACGGTGGCCGGTGTGCCCGCCAAGATCGTCGGCGAAGCGGGCTGTGACCAGCCGTCCTTGCGGATGGATCAGCTATTTGCCGGAGGCGGTGACACGGGCCCGAACTGACCGGCGACGGGGGCCTTGATCTATGCTATTTTGGCGCAGTTCGCAGGTGCGGGCTGCGCTTTTTCGTGTTTGAGGGAGGACTGACATGACCATTCGTGCGACCAGGGGCCGGGGCCGCCTGTTTTCCGATGTGCTGGACACGGTGGGGGATACCCCGGCCATCCGCATCAACCGCATCGCGCCGGATCACGTGACGCTGTATGTCAAGGCCGAGGCGTTCAACCCCGGTGCCTCGGTCAAGGACCGGTTGGCGTTGAACATCATCGAAGCGGCAGAGCGCGACGGCACGCTGAAACCCGGCCAGACCGTGGTCGAGGCCACCAGCGGCAACACCGGCATCGGCCTGGCCATGGTCTGTGCGGCAAAGGGATATCCGTTTGTGGCCACGATGCATGACGGGTTTTCGGTTGAGCGGCGGCAATTGATGCGGTTTTTTGGAGCCAAAGTGGTGCTGACCCGCAAAGAGGACAAGGCCGTTGGCATGGTGAAGAAGGCCGCGGAACTGGCCCAGGCCAATGGCTGGTTCCTGGCGCATCAGTTTGAAACAGCGGCCAATGCCGACATTCACGAACACACCACCGCCCGCGAAATCCTGGCGGATTTTGACGGGCAGCGGCTGGACACCATCGTGTCGGGCTATGGCACCGGCGGCACGGCCACGGGGATCGGGCGCGTGATGCGGCGGGAGCGGCCCGACACGCGGATTGTGCTGGTGGAGCCGGAAAACGCTGCGCTGCTGGCCTCGGGCACGCCTACGCCGCGCAATGACCTGAACGAGCCGACCCAGGGCCACCCGGCCTTTGCACCGCACCCCATTCAGGGCTGGACACCGGATTTCATCCCGTATGTGCTGCAAGAGGCGGTGGATGACGGGCTCTATGACGCGTTGGTCACCGTGTCCGGGCCTGATGGTATCGCCTGGTCGAAACGGCTGGCGGCGGAAGAGGGGATTTTTACCGGCATTTCCGGCGGTGCGACCTTTGCCGCCGCAATTGCGGCAGCGGAAAGCGCGGCGCCGGGGTCCGTGCTGTTGTGCATGTTACCCGATACCGGGGAGCGGTATCTCTCCACACCCTTGTTCGAGGATGTGGAGCGCGAGATGACCGAGGCGGAACGGGCGCTGTCAGCATCAACGCCGGGGTTTCAGTATTAGGGAAAGGGGGGATCGCCCGGGCGGCGACGCCGCTTTTCACCGGGCGAGGTCGAAAGGCTGGCGATCAATCCAACTGATCAAACGCCTGCAGCACCTTGGCCCCATACATATAGGCCGGGCCGCCGCCCATCATCATGGCGACCGACACGGTTTCCGCCACTTCGGCCCGCGTTGCGCCGGCCTTTTTTGCGGCCTGTACGTGAAAACCGATGCAATCCAGACACCGTTGCGACACGCCGATGGCCAGCGCCAGCAGTTCCTTGGTTTTTACATCCAGCGCCCCGTCGCCCATCGCGGCATGATGCATGCCGGTGAACCCTTTGGCGGCGGCGGGCTGTTCCTTGCGAAACTCGGCAAGGCAGCCGCTGGTGTCTTTGAGATAGGCGGTCCAGTCCATAAATTTGGCTCCAGTTTGTGTGTTGGAGCCATTATGGAAATGTGATGTGTGGTGCGCCTTGATCTGGATCAGGCGCCCGGTTCAATCATGTCGACGCGGGTGGCGTGGCGGCCGCCTTCGAAATCCTGCGCCAGGAAGGCGTCGACGATCTCCAGCGCCAGCCCTTCGCCAACCACACGCGCCCCCAGGGCCATCATGTTGGCATCGTTATGGGCGCGGATCATGCGGGCGGAAAACACGTCGCCGCAGGTGCCGCAGCGGATGCCCGGCACTTTGTTGGCGGCCATCATGATCCCCTGACCCGTGCCACAGAACAGCAGGCCAAAGCGGGCTTCGCCCGCGGCGACCTTCTCGGCGGCGGCGCGGCCATGCAGGGGGTAATGGGTGCTTTCAGGGGTTTGGGGGCCGATATCGTCAACCTCCCACCCCTGAGCGGTCAGGTGGTCCGCCACGACGCGGCGCAGGTCGATCGCGGTATGGTCGGAAGACAGGAGGATGCGGTTGGTCATAACAGGGGCCCCGGATGTGGTTTGGGGCCCCTATAATCCGTTTCAGGCCAGCATGACCATGGGATTTTCGAGGTTATCGACAATCGCCTTCAGCAGTTCTGCCCCCAGTGCGCCGTCGATCACCCGGTGATCGACCGACAGGGTCACGGACATGACCGTCGCGACGCTCAGGTCCCCATCCGTGCCGACAACGGGTTTCTTGACCCCGGCGCCAACGGCGAGGATCGCGCCATGGGGCGGGTTGATGACGGCGTCGAAATTGTCGATGCCAAACATGCCCAGGTTGGAAATGGCAAAGCTGCCCCCCTGGTATTCATGCGGCGCCAGTTTGCGGTCGCGGGCGCGGGTGGCGAGGTCTTTCATCTCGGCTGACAGGGCGGACAGGGATTTCTGTTCCGCATCCTTGAGGACCGGTGTGAAAAGCCCGCCTTCGATCGCGACGGCCACGGCCACGTCGGACGGTTTGAGTTGCAGGATCCGGTCGCCTGCCCAGACCGCGTTGGCGGTGGGCACCGATTGCAGAGCCAGGGCGCAGGCCTTGATGATGAAATCGTTGACGCTGAGTTTGATGCCACGTGTTTCAAGTTGCTTGTTCAATTCGCCCCGGAATTTCAGCAGCGCGTCAAGGCGGATGTCCCGGCGCAGGTAGAAATGCGGGATGGTCTGTTTCGCTTCGGTCAGGCGGGCGGCGATGGTTTTGCGCATACCGTCCAGCGGCAGGTCGTCATAGTCGCGATCCGCATACATCTTGGCGATGGCATCCGCCGAGGGGCCTGTCGGTGCAGGGGCCGCCGCAGCAGGTGCGGTCGCAGGGGCTGCCGGGGCCGGGATGTGGGCAGGCGCGGTTGCCGCCGTGCCTTCGACATCAGCCTTGACGATGCGGCCATGGGGGCCGGAGCCGGTGATCTGTGCCAGGTCCAGCCCTTTTTGTGCCGCGATCCGGCGCGCCAGCGGCGAGGCAAAGATGCGATCGCCCTTTTCCGTTGCCGGGGCAGCGGGGGCGGGGGCAGCTTTGTCGGCGCCCCCGGCGGGGGCCACCTCCGCAGCTGCGTCGGCTGTTGCCTCCGGTGCGGGGGCGGGTGTTGCGGCGATATCATCGGCGTTTTCGCCCTCGTCCAGCAGCACGGCAATGGCGGTGTTCACCTTGACGCCTTCGGTGCCTTCGGGGACCAGGATCTTGCCGATGACACCTTCGTCCACGGCTTCGAATTCCATTGTTGCCTTGTCGGTTTCGATCTCGGCCAGAAGGTCGCCGGACTGGATGGTGTCGCCTTCCTTGACCAGCCATTTGGCAAGCGTGCCTTCTTCCATTGTGGGAGAGAGGGCGGGCATCAGGATTTCTGTCGGCATCTGTATGGTCCCTTTTGAGAGGGTGGGCGTGAGGGGCCAGCCCCTCACACTCCCCGGGATATTTGGAGCAAGAGGAATGACTAGCGGTAGGTGACCTGTTTGACGGCGGTGATGACGTCATCCGTGGTGACCAGGGCCAGTTTTTCCAGGTTGGCGGCGTAGGGCATCGGGACATCCTTGCCGGTGCAGTTGATGACGGGCGCGTCGAGGTAGTCGAACGCGTCGCGCATGATGACCGAGCTGATATAGTTGCCGACCGCGCCCTGGGGCCAGCCTTCTTCCACGGTGACGAGGCGGTTGGTTTTCATCACCGATTTGATGATGGTGCCGGTGTCCATGGGGCGCAGGGTGCGCAGGTCGATGACTTCGGCGCTGATGCCGTCATTGGCCAGTTTGTCCGCCGCTTCCAGCGCGTATTGCATGCCGATGCCAAAGCTGACGATGGTGACGTCTGAGCCCTCGCGCCAGATGCGGGCCTTGCCGAAGGGGATGGTGAAGTCATCCATGGCGGGCACGTCGAAGGCGCGGCCATAGAGGATTTCGTTTTCCAGGAAGACCACAGGGTTATTGTCGCGGATGGCGGTTTTCAACAGGCCCTTGGCGTCCGAGGCGCTGTAGGGCATGGCCACCTTGAGCCCTGGGATCTGCATGTACCAGGCGGCGTAATCCTGGCTGTGCTGGGCCGCGACGCGGGCCGCCGCGCCGTTGGCGCCGCGGAAGACCATGGGCGCGCCCATCTGGCCACCGGACATATAGAGCGTCTTGGCGGCCGAGTTGATGATGTGGTCAATCGCCTGCATGGCGAAGTTGAAGGTCATGAATTCGACAATCGGGCGCAGGCCGCCAAAGGCCGCGCCGGTGGCGATGCCGGCAAAGCCGTGTTCGGTGATCGGTGTGTCGATCACCCGTTTGGAGCCGAACTCGTCCAGCAGGCCCTGGGACACTTTGTAAGCGCCCTGGTATTCCGCGACCTCTTCGCCCATCAGGAACACGGTGTCATCACCGCGCATCTCTTCGGCCATGGCGTCACGCAGAGCTTCGCGGACGGTTTGCTGTTTCATCGGCGTGCCGTCGGGCCAGTCCGGGCTGCTGTCGGTTTCGGGGGCAGCCGGGACCGGTGTGGCAGGCGCAGCAGCAGCAGAGGGGGCCGGTTCGGGCGTTGCCGCAGGGGCCGAGGCAGGGGCCCGGGCCGGGGCAGAGGGTGCGTCTGTTGGCACCTCTTCGCCCTCTTCGACCAGCACGGCGATCACGGTGTTGACCTTGACCCCTTCGGTGCCCTCGGCGATCACGATCTTGCCGATCACGCCGTCGTCAACGGCCTCGAATTCCATCGTGGCCTTGTCGGTTTCAATCTCGGCCAGGATGTCGCCGGACTGCACGGTGTCGCCTTCCTTGACCAGCCACTTGGCCAGCGTGCCTTCTTCCATCGTCGGAGAGAGGGCGGGCATGAGAATGTCGATTGCCATGAGTGTCTCTCCTTCAGGCGTAGATGTCGGTCCAGAGTTCTTCGGCGGCGGGTTCCGGGCTTTCGCGGGCGAAATCGGCGGCCTGGTTGACGATGGCCTTGATGTCCTTGTCGATGGCCTTCAGTTCGTCCTCGGTCGCGTGTTTGCCTTGCAGCAGCAGGTCGCGCACATGTTCGATGGCGTCCTTTTCTTCACGCACTTTCTGCACCTCTTCGCGGGTGCGGTACTTGGCCGGGTCGGACATGGAGTGGCCGCGATAGCGGTAGGTCTTGACCTCCAGGATATACGGGCCCTTGCCTGC
>JAOXSC010000147.1 GCA_025800215.1 Marinibacterium sp. | reverse complement strand
GATTTTCTACAGACCCAGGAAAACGCCAAGCCCTCCGCGTCGCAGTCCGACGCCCACACCGCCATAGGCACCGCTGCTTCCGACGCCTATATTAGCACTCATCGTGGGTTGAATTGGTTCACCATCGGCACCACAGCCAGCCAAAGCAAATCCGGCTGCTATCAACAGGCACACATGCAGTAACTGCTTCATGTCAAGGCCTTCCACCGTTCGATCTGGGCACGGACCTGATCCGGAGCCGTACCACCATATGACTGGCGAGAGTTTACCGAATTTTCGACAGTAAGAACAGAATAGACATCCTGAGCGATGTCCGCGTGCACCGACTGCATGTCGTCGAGCGTCAGGTCAGGCAGGTCGCAACCCTTGCTTTCCGCCATCGCAACCAGAGATCCGGTAACGTGGTGTGCATCACGGAACGGCAGGCCCAATACGCGGACCAGCCAGTCGGCCAGATCGGTCGCGGTCGAGAAACCCGAGCCCGCTGCCGCGGCTAGGCTTTCGCGGTTGGCGGTCATGTCTTTGACCATACCTTCCATCGCCGCCAGCGCCAGCATCCAGTTGTCGGCGGCATCAAAGACCTGTTCCTTGTCTTCCTGCATGTCCTTGGAATAGGCCAGAGGCAGACCCTTCATCACCATCATCAGCGCAGTGTTGGCCCCATAGATCCGGCCCACCTTGGCGCGGATCAGTTCGGCCGCGTCGGGGTTCTTTTTCTGCGGCATGATCGACGAGCCGGTGGAAAAACGGTCCGACAGGGCGACAAAGCGGAACTGCGCCGACGACCAGATCACCAGCTCTTCGGCAAAGCGGCTGAGGTGGACAGCGCAGATCGACGCGGTCGACAGGAATTCCAGCGCAAAGTCGCGGTCGCTGACGGCATCCAGCGAATTGGCCGCAGGCCGGTCAAAGCCCAGAGCCGCAGCCGTCATGTCGCGGTCGATGGGAAAGGACGTGCCCGCCAGCGCCGCCGCCCCAAGGGGCGATTCGTTCATGCGCGCGCGCGCATCACGCACCCGGCTGAGGTCGCGGCCGAACATTTCCACATAGGCCATCATGTGATGCCCCCAGGTCACCGGCTGCGCGGTCTGCAGATGGGTAAAGCCCGGCATCACCCAGTCTGCGCCGGCCTCGGCCTGATCAAGCAGCGCGGCGATCAGCGCCAGCAGCCCGCTTTCGGCGGCATCGAACTGATCACGCACCCAAAGTTTGAAATCGGTCGCCACCTGATCATTGCGGCTGCGCCCGGTATGCAGCCGCCCGGCGGGTTCGCCGATCAGCTCTTTGAGGCGCGCTTCGACATTCATGTGGATGTCTTCGAGCGCGGTGGAAAAGGCAAATGTTCCACCCTCGATCTCTGACAACACCGTGAGCAGACCTTCCCGGATCGCGTCTGCATCCTTATCAGTAATCACGCCCGTCGCTGCCAGCATGGCGGCATGGGCTCTCGAGCCGGCGATGTCCTGGGCGGCCATGCGCTGATCGAACCCGATCGAGGCATTGATGGCCTCCATGATCGCGTCGGGTCCGGCAGCAAAGCGGCCACCCCACATCTGGTTCGAGGTCTGATCTGTCATCTGGCGCACCTTTCGGAGGGAACATGCGGAAATTCTTGCTCGCGCTCGTTTATACGGCTGCAGCCTTCAGTGCAAATACGGCCATGGCCACCGATACCGCCCGCCTTGAAGGGCTGCGCGACGGCGATATGAAAAAGCTCATCTTCCACGCCGAACCGCGCCCCGCGTCGGATGCGGAATTCATCCGTGAAGGCGGCGAAAGCCTTGGGTCGCTGAACGATTACGAAGGCAAATACGTGCTGGTGAATTTCTGGGCCACCTGGTGTGCCCCCTGCCGCAAGGAGATGCCCGATCTCAATGCGTTGCAGCAGGAATTCGGCGGTGAGGATTTCGAGGTTCTAACCATCGCCACCGGGCGCAACACGCCCCAGGGCATCGACAAGTTCTTTGAAGAGACCGGCATCACCGACCTGCCCCGCCATGCCGACCCGGCCATGGCCATCGCCCGCGAGATGGCCGTTCTGGGCCTGCCGGTCAGCGTGATCCTGGATCCGCAGGGCCGCGAGGTGGCGCGGCTTTTGGGTGACGCGGACTGGCATTCCGACAGCGCCCGCGCGATCGTGGCCGAGCTTGTGGCCCAGCAGGGCGACAGCTGAGGCGCATCGGGCGCCGGGCTGAAGCCCGGCCTACCCGCCGATCAGCCGGTCGCGCAAAGTCGCGGCCGGTTTTCTTTGGCGCGGGCCTTGGTCAGCACGAAAAGCGGGCCCGATTGAAGTCAAACGCCTCGGGCGCGGTGCAGCGATCAAGAGGATAGGGCACCTGGCCGCTGGCCAGGTTGAACGGATCGCCCGGAAGCACGCTGACGACGGTGCGCTGTGACAGGTCCAGTGGTTCGCAGGCAAAGTCGCCACCGCTTTGGCCTGTCACCGGGTTGTAGCTGTTTTTCGGATGACGCCAGCAAATCGCCTTTCGGCCTGCGGCGATGCCGATCTTGTAGTCTTCGCGCACGCCCGCGCGATTGCCGGGATACCACAGCCAGGCCCGCCCCTGCGGCGCCAGATAATTGACCTGAAACCCGTGCCCGAGGGTGAAGGACAGGTAGGTGTTGCCCGCCTGCGGATAGTCCGGGAACTGGTTCTTCCGCGACAGAACATCAGACAGTATGTCCTGCTGAGACGGGGGGCCCGCGTCATCGCAGGCGGCCAGCCCTGCAATTGCCAGCATCAGCCCCATCAGGATCGCGTGTGACCACCGGGTGCCTAGCATGACACCTGCACGTGCCATTCAAAGGGCCCGTCGCTTTTTCTGTTGTGTCTGACGTGCGACAGATCCTCCTCCTCGAACCCCAGAACGGCCAGAACACCAAGATCCATTTTGGCCCGGCACCCAGTTGCCGCCCGAGCCGCTGCTTCGAGATCGGCAAGATAGAACGGCTGACGCGGACCCGTCGCCCAGACATCCACAAAATTCTTGCCCGGTTCACGCCGGACGTCAAAGCTCAGGCCGTTCACCTTGACGGATGTGACGTTGTCCGGTGCGGGTGCGGTGTCCGCCGCAGGGGCTTGATCGGCTGGGGCGGCGGCGGGTTCGGAGGGCGTGGTGGGCGCGTCACAGGCCGTCAGCAGGGCAGCGGCACCAATCAGTAAAAATTTCAGCTTCATCGCGCTACTCATGGTTGTTTTTTCGACGCTATGTCGCGACAGGCCGACCTACAACCGGGGTGCGCGCTGCGTGCGTCATTCCGTCCGGGCCAAAGCGGCAACCTCGGCGTGGCGCGGGCACCCCAGCAGGTGATCGTTCACCAGCCCGGTGGCCTGCATGAACGCATAGACGATGGTCGGCCCGCAAAAACGGAACCCGCGTTTCTTCAGATCCTTGGACAGCGCTTCGGAAAGCGGCGTAAACGCAGGCACCGCGTCGGCGCTGGCCCAGCTGTTCTGGATCGGAGCGCCGCCGACAAAGTCCCACAGATAGCGATCAAACCCCTGTTCGGCTTCGATCTTCTGCCACGCACGCGCATTGCCGATGGTCGCCGCGATCTTGCCCCGATGGCGGATGATGCCAGGGTTCTGCAGCAGCTCTTCGATCTCGGGCTCGCCCCAGGTTGCGATCACATTCGGGTCGAACCCGGCGAAGGCGGCGCGAAAGTTTTCGCGCTTTTTTAGGATGGTGATCCAGGACAGCCCGGCCTGGAACCCGTCAAGGATCAGCTTTTCCCAGAGCGCCCGGCTGTCATAGTCCGGCACGCCCCATTCGTGGTCGTGATAATCGACATAAAGCGGATCCGATCCCGGCCAGCTACATCCTTCCATCGTGATTATGTCTCCGATCTGTCTCAAATACCGGGGTTAAGCGCATCTTCACCCCGGCGTCCCATGGTTGGTGAACCAGTCAGGCACGGGATACGCGGCCAATGCAACACAAACGACGGCGCAAACGGCGCGGCGCGGCGCAGCAGGGCGAAGACAACCCGCTGGATCAGGCGGTCAATCAGCGCGACCGCTCGACGCTGGATATGGTCGCCGAGGCTGTGCGCCACAAGAACACGCTTTTGGCCTATCAGCCGGTGGTGGCCGCGCGCCGCCCAGGTCAGACCGCCTTCTACGAAGGATATATCCGCCTGCTTGACGAAACCGGGCGGGTGATCCCCGCCGGGCAGTTCATGGGCGCGATCGAAGACACCGAGCTGGCCCGCGACATCGACGTGCTCGCGCTCGAAGCGGGCCTGGGCGCGCTGGCCAAGGCGCGCGATCTGCGGCTGTCGATCAACATGTCGGCGCGCTCGATCGGGTATTCGCGCTGGATGCGGGTGCTGAACCGGCGCCTGAAACGCGACCCCACCATTGCCGAACGTCTGATCCTGGAAATCACCGAACATTCGGCCATGACCGTGCCCGAACTGGTGATGGATTTCATGGATCAGCTGCAGGGGCGCGGCATCGCCTTTGCGCTGGATGATTTTGGCGCGGGCCAGACCACCTTCCGCCATTTCCGCGATTTCTTTTTCGATCTGGTCAAGATCGACGGGCGCTTTGTGGCGGGCATTCATGAGCATCCCGAAAACCAGGCGCTGGTTCGGGCGCTGGTGGGCATCGCACAGCAATTCGACATGTTCTGCGTCGCCGAACGGGTCGAAACCCAAGCCGAAGCCGACTGGCTGACCGCCATCGGGGTCGACTGCCTGCAGGGGTTTCTGTTTGGCGCCCCGGCGGTGCGCCCACCCTGGGACGACGCGGGCGACCAATCGGCGGATCAGGCCGGGGAAAGTCGCAAATCGGCCTAAAAGGTCGCGTTGCGCATGTGGCATCAAGCCGCTAGCACTTGGTCAGGGCTATGGAGGGGGCAGCGCCGCGGCGCCGCATATCTGACCTTGGCCATGTCTGTGCTAGAGGATTTTGATAGATGACCAACGTTGTTATTGCTTCAGCCGCCCGGACGCCGGTCGGGTCGTTCCTGGGGTCTTTTGCAAATACACCCGCGCATGATCTGGGTGCCACCGTTCTGAACGCGCTGGTCGAACGGGCCGGGATCGCCAAGGAAGAGGTGTCCGAAACCATTCTGGGCCAGGTGCTGACCGCAGCCCAGGGCCAGAACCCCGCGCGTCAGGCTCATATCAATGCGGGCTTTCCCAAGGAAAGCGCCGCCTGGGGCATCAACCAGGTCTGCGGGTCGGGTCTGCGGGCCGTGGCACTGGCCGCGCAGCACATCCAGCTTGGAGACGCCGATATCATCGCGGCGGGCGGCCAGGAATCGATGAGCCTCAGCCCCCATGCGGCACCGCTGCGCGCCGGTCAGAAAATGGGCGATATGCAATATATCGACACCATGATCCGCGACGGTCTGTGGGACGCGTTCAACGGCTATCACATGGGCCAGACGGCCGAAAACGTGGCCGAACAGTGGCAGATCAGCCGCGACATGCAGGACGAATTCGCCGTCAGCTCGCAAAACAAGGCCGAAGCGGCCCAGAAGGCGGGCAAGTTCGCCGATGAAATCACGCCCTTTACCGTGAAAACCCGCAAGGGCGACATCGTGGTCGACACTGACGAATATATCCGCCACGGCGCCACCATCGAAGCGATGCAGAAACTGCGCCCGGCCTTCATCAAGGACGGCACCGTGACTGCGGCCAATGCCTCGGGGCTGAATGACGGCGCGGCTGGCGCGCTGCTGATGTCGGCGGACGAGGCCGAAAAACGCGGCATCGAGCCGCTGGCGCGCATCGCGTCCTATGCCACCGCCGGTCTGGATCCGTCGATCATGGGCGTAGGCCCGATCTATGCCTCGCGCAAGGCGCTGGACAAGGCAGGCTGGAAGGTCGACGATCTTGACCTGGTCGAAGCCAACGAAGCCTTTGCCGCCCAGGCCTGCGCCGTGAACAAGGACATGGGCTGGGATCCGTCCATCGTGAACGTGAACGGGGGCGCCATCGCCATTGGCCACCCGATCGGCGCATCGGGCGCGCGGGTTCTCAACACGCTGCTGTTCGAAATGAAGCGTCGCGACGCGAAAAAGGGTCTGGCCACGCTGTGCATCGGCGGCGGCATGGGCGTCGCCCTCTGCGTGGAACGCCCCTGAGGCCCGGCCGAGCAGCGAAACATGGATCAAGGCGCCCCAGCAGGCGCCTTTTTCTTGCCAAGGAACACAGACGGCGCGGCCCATCGCGCCCGATGACGCACTGCGGCAAAAGGCGCACCAAAATTGGACGCGCAACAATGTTGCACCGCAGAAAAGTTAATTGTAACAGTCTTACCCAGACGGGCTGAATTTGGAGGATCTCATATGGCACGTATTGCTCTTGTTACCGGCGGCTCTCGCGGCATCGGCGCGGCAATTTCGAAAAACCTCAAGGACGCGGGTTACACGGTTGCGGCCACCTATGCAGGCAATGACGAAGCGGCGGCCAAGTTCACCGAAGAAACCGGCATCGCCACCTACAAGTGGAATGTGGGCGACTATGACAGCTCGAAAGCGGGTATCGAACAGGTCGAAGCCGATCTGGGCCCGATCGACATCGTGGTGGCCAATGCAGGCATCACCCGCGATGCGCCGTTCCACAAGATGACGCCGCAGCAGTGGCACGATGTGATCGACACCAACCTGACGGGCGTGTTCAACACCGTGCACCCGATCTGGCCCGGCATGCGCGAACGTGGCTTTGGCCGCATCGTTGTGATCAGCTCGATCAATGGTCAGAAGGGCCAGTTCGCGCAGGTCAACTATGCCGCGACCAAGGCCGGCGACCTGGGCATCGTGAAGTCGCTGGCACAGGAAGGCGCAGCCAAAGGCATCACAGCGAACGCGATCTGCCCGGGCTATATCGCCACCGAAATGGTGATGGCGGTGCCGGAAAAGGTCCGCGATTCGATCATCGCGCAGATCCCCACCGGCCGTCTGGGCGAACCCGAAGAGATTGCCCGCTGCGTGCGCTTCCTGGTGTCGGATGATGCGGCTTTCGTCAACGGTTCGACCATCTCGGCCAATGGCGGCCAGTTCTTCGTCTGATCACCCGCACGATCAGATCGCCGCGTGATCGCGGTTCGGGCCGTCCCATCGGGGCGGCCTTTTTCATACCCAGTCTCTGCACATCGCGTCCCTGCACATCGCAACGATTCGCCCCAGGCGGTGACCGGCAACGGCAAGGGCCGACCACCAGTCACCCGGCGGTCGGCCCTTTCCAATCCCGTAAGATCCGGCGCGCGCGGGTCAGCGGGAAAGCGGGAACAACCAGGTCCACGCATGGGCAAAGGCGCGGGCGCGTTCCTTGCGGGCTTGCTCCATTGCGGCCTGCATGCGGGGGGTGGTGGCGACTTCGAACATCGGGGGGACCCTTTCTACAGTTCAGGTGAACTTGACTGACCCCTATATGCGCGCGCAGTCTGGACTTCACAAACGAGACTTCTTTCAACCTCAGACAAGAATTTCTTGCCCATGCCCGATCGCCTGCCCCCGCTGACCGCATTGCGCGCCTTTGATGCGGCCGCCCGCCACATGTCCTTTGCCAAGGCCGCAGATGAACTGGGCGTGACCCCGGCGGCGCTGTCGTTTCAGATCAAGTCGCTGGAAGAGCATCTGGGCCAGCCCCTGTTCCGCCGCCTGAACCGGGCGGTCGAACTGACAGCGGCAGGCAAGACCCTGGCGCCGGGGGCCGAAGACGGGTTTCGCACCCTGCAATCGGCCTGGAGCGCCACCCGCCGCCTGCAGGACAACCAGAGCCTGACGGTCACCGCTGGCCCCGCCCTGACCGCCAAGTGGCTGGCGCCGCGGCTTTACGATTTTGCACGCACCCATCCCGGCATCGACCTGAATTTTTCGGCCAGCCTGCGCATGGTCGATCTGCAGCGCGATGACGTGGATGTGGCGATCCGGTTTGGCGAAGGCGCGGATGAGGGCCTGTATTCACTGCCTGTGCGCAAGGAATGGCTGACTCCGGTGATGACCCCCGACCTGGCGCGGCAGTTTCCCACCATCGACAGCCTGCGCGACGCGCCGCTGATCTATGATGATTCGATAGATTTCCTGCGCCCCCGCTGTGACTGGGCAACCTGGTTCCGGGCCGTGGGATCGGATTTTAAGCCCGAACATGGCGCGCATTTTTCCCATGCGGACCATGCCGTTAATGCCGCTGCAGCCGGGATGGGGGTGGTTCTGGGGCGGCGCGCGATGATCCTGAGCGATCTGCAGGATGGCACGTTGGTCGCCCCCTTTAAGGTGGCCATCGAAACCCGCGCTCGGTTCCGGTTTCTGTGCCTAGAGGGGGCGGAAGCCCGCCCCCAGATTGCCGCCTTCCGCGACTGGTTCATGGCCGAGATCGACAAGACCGCCCATGTATCGGACGCGTTCAGGATCATCCCGGTCGAAGATGTCCCGCCCGCACCTAAACCTTAGACGGTCAGGCGCTCGATCTCTTCCTTGAGTTTGAGCTTCTGCTTTTTCAGCGCCGCGATATGGAGATCATCCACCGATGGTGATCGTTGGGCCTCTTCTACCTTCATACTCAGCGTTTCGTGCTTGCGCTTGAGTTCGGTCAGGTGTGCGGTCAGGCTCATCATCATCCTCCATTTTACAACGTTGACGAGTGGATCACACTGTGGGCTCTCTGTCACGCTGCATTCGCGAAAGACGCAACATATCACCCCATGACGATCAGGCCCGACCTTACCAAGACAGTGCCGCGCCCTGCCGCAATATGGCCAGGGTGGCGGCGTTGTAATCTTCGGCATCCGACAGGTGCCGGGCACCGTCATGCATGACAAAGGGCGCCGACAGACGGAACGGGGCGCGCCCCTCTTTGCGGGCGCGCAGGATCACAAGGCCGGGCGCACGCCCGCTGCGCGCGGCAATCGGCAGCACCTCGACCGAGCCAAGCCGCCCCTCGGTCGCAGCCAGCATCTCGGGCAGGCGCTCGACCCGCTGGATCATGTGCAGATAGCCCTTGGGCGCCAGCCGCCGCGCGGCGCGTTCGATCCAGTCGCCAAGCGCGGTGTCACCGGCCAGCGCGATCTCGCGCCCGTCATCCTGCGCGGCACGGCGTTCAGTGCTCTGAAAATAGGGCGGATTTGCCATGATGTGGTCGAATTGGCGCTGCCGCAGATCGCCCGGAAGATCACGCAGATCGGCGGTGACGATATTGGCACCGATCCCGGCCTCGTCCGCATTGCGGCGGGCCAGATCGGCATAGAGGGGCTGCAATTCGACGCCGGTCAGGTCCAGATTCGCCACCCGCGTGCCCAGACACAGCACCGCCGCACCGGCACCGCAGCCCAGATCCAGCACCCGCTGCCCCGGCGTTGCAGGCACCGCAGCGGCCAGCAGAACCGGGTCCACACCGGCGCGATAGCCCGCGCGCGGCTGCCACAGAAACAGCCGCCCGCCAAGAAACGCATCATGGGTCAGATCGCCCTGCATCAGTCCCGGCCAAGGGGGATGTCATTGTCCAGAATGGTGCGCAGGGCGCGGTCATAATCATCGGCCCGCACCATCAGCCTGCGCGGGAAAATGCCGATGCCACCTTCGAGGATGCTCATATTTACGTCCATCTGAAAGCAGTCTATATCCTCCCCCTGTAATAGGGCTGACGCGAAGGCCATGATCGTCGGGTCGGTGCTGCGCAAGAGTTCCTTCATGGCCATGGAAATAAGGGGAAGGCCCGGCACTGTCGAGCCTTCGTGACGGGAGTAGTGATGGACAAGAGCACGATCGCCAAACCCCATGACCGGCTGGCAGAGATCCTGGGCGAAGACATGGCCGGTGTGAACACGCTGATCGCCACGCGGATGGCATCGCAGCATGCCCCGCGCATCCCCGAGGTCACCGCGCATCTGGTCGAAGCAGGCGGCAAGCGCCTGCGCCCGATGCTGACACTCGCAGCCGCCAAGATGTGTGGCTACGAAGGCGACAATGCCGTCAAGCTGGCCGCCACTGTCGAATTCATTCACACCGCGACCCTGCTGCATGATGACGTGGTCGACGAAAGCGCGCAGCGGCGCGGGCGGCCCACGGCCAACCTGCTGTGGGACAACAAATCCAGCGTTCTGGTGGGCGACTACCTGTTTGCGCGCAGCTTTCAGCTGATGGTGGAAACCGGATCGCTGCGGGTGATGGACATTCTGGCCAACGCCTCGGCCACGATTTCCGAAGGCGAGGTGTTGCAGCTGACCGCGGCACAGGATCTGGCCACCGATGAAGGCATCTATCTGCAGGTGGTGCGTGGCAAGACGGCGGCCCTGTTTGCCGCCGCGATGGAGGTGGGCGGCGTCATCGCGGGTGCGCCCGAAGACCAGGTGCAATCGCTGTTCGACTATGGCGATGCGCTTGGGATCGCGTTCCAGATCGCCGATGACCTGCTGGACTATGACGGCGATACCGAAGCCACGGGCAAGAATATCGGGGACGATTTCCGCGAACGCAAACTGACCATGCCGCTGATCAAGGCCGTGGCGCAGGCCGACGCCGAAGAACGCGGCTTTTGGGTGCGCACCATCGAAAAGGGCCGTCAGGAAGACGGCGACCTGGAAGAGGCGATGCGCCTGATGCACAAATACGGTGCCCTGGACGCCACCCGCGCCGAAGCCAACGCCTGGGCGGCCCGCGCCCGTGCGGCGCTGGACACGCTGCCGCCGCATCCGATCCGGGGCATGCTGTCGGATCTGGCCAACTACGTGGTGGCGCGCGTCAACTGACGCGACTTCCGCGCGTGTTTCAAAGGGCGCCCCACGGCGCCCTTTTTCATGTCAGGATCCCGCCCGCAGCGACCCACCAGCCGGGATGCACCGCGCGCAGCTGCTGTGCGACGCCGTCGCCCATGCCCGGTGGGCAGAGCCCGAAACAGGTGGCCCCCGACCCCGACATGCCCGCAAACAGGACCGGCGTCGCCCGCAGCGCCGCCAGCACGTCGCCAATGACCGGCGCGCAGGCCTGCGCCGGGGCCAGCAGATCGTTGCGCTGTGTCGCCAGCCAGCCCGCCAGCGCGCCCAGATCGCTCCAATCGGGCAGATCCGCAGGCATGGGCGGGTTGGTCTTTTGGCGCAGGCGGCGAAAGATCTCGGGCGTTGCCACGGCCACGCGCGGGTTGACCAGCACGATGTCGCAATCAGGAAGGCCGGGGCCGGGCGTGATGTGGTCGCCGATCCCCTGCAGCCGCTGCGTGCCGGGCGTCAGGCAGACCGGCAGATCCGCGCCCAGCCCCAGCACATCCCCCGCATCGGGCATGGGCAGCCCCCAGTGGTGGCTGAGCACGCGCAGAGTGGCGGCGGCATCCGACGACCCGCCCCCGATACCTGACGACACCGGCAGATGCTTGTGCAGCACCAGCCGCGCACCGCGCGCGGGATCCAGCAGCCGCGCCGCGCGCAGTACCAGATTGTCATCGCCGACATTCAGCCCCGAGGCCTCGGGGCCGGTGATTTCAAGCGCCAGACCCGGCGCCGGGTGACAGTCGATCCGGTCCCCCACCTGCGCAAAGGCCACCAGACTGTCCAGCAGATGATAGCCATCATCGCGCTGGCCGGTCACATGCAGGGTCAGGTTGATCTTGGCCGGTGCAAAACCGTCAGTCAGCACCATTGCGCCCCTCAAGCGGCGGCGCGCCTTCTTCGGCCAGGACCGTGTCCAGACCAACCTCGAGCTTGCGTCGGATCCGGTCGGGATCGGCTTCACCATCGGTGTCGTCGGGGTCGATGAAGGACAGCGCGCGCTTCCACTGGAATTCAGCCTCGCGATAGCGGCTCACGGCCCAATAGACATCGCCCAGATGATCGTTGACCACCGGATCCACCGGCATCAGCTCGACTGCGGCTTCCATCTGTTCCACCGCTTCGTCATAGCGGCCCAGGCGGAACAGAACCCAGCCCAGACTGTCCACGATATAGCCGCTGTCGGGGCGCGCGGCGACGGCGCGTTCGATCATATCAAGCGCTTCGTCCAGCTTGACCTGCTGCTCCACCAGCGAATAGCCCAGATAATTCAGCACCTGCGGCTGATCGGGGTTCAGCGCAAGCGCGGCGCGGAAATCGGCTTCGGCCGCGTCCCACTGATCAAGCCGCTCGTGGCAGATGCCGCGCGCATAGTGGATGAACCAGCGGTTGCGCGCGTCGTCTTCGGAATGCGTCAGAGCGGTGTCATAGGCCGCAACGGCCCCGGCATAGTCTTCTTGCTGGCGCAGGGCATTGCCCAGGGCCATGTGCACCGATGGCAGCGTCGGATAAGCCCGCGCAAGCTGCTGCATGACCTCGATCGCGGCGTCGGGTTTGCCGGCGCGGCGCAACGCTTCTGCGCGGCCCAGCTCGGCGGCGTGAAAATCGGGGCTGTCGGCCGGGATCTCGCGATATGCTTCGACCGCCAGGTCGTATTGTTCCAGCTGATCCAGCAGATCCGCGCTGAGCAGGATCGCATCCACATGATCGGGGCGCAGGATCTGGGCCATGCGCGCATAAAGCAGCGCATATTCATCCGCCGCATCCCCGGTCAGCGCGCCCCCCACGGAAAAGAACACCTCGGCAATGCCATCGCTGGCGGATGTCACATGGGTAAAGGGCAGGGTTTCGCCCGCTTCAAGCCGTTCGATGACATCCGTCAGGCCGGGATCGGCGGCGGTGCCAAAGGCATCCGTCAGCACGTCAAGCGCGTCGTCATTGCGCCCCAGCTGCGACAGGATCTCCGCCCGCGCCAGCGCGCCGCGCCGGGTCATCAGCGCGCGGCCGGTTTCGGGGCCTGCATAGAGCGCCTCGGCCGCTTCGAAATCACCGATCGAGGCCAGCGCCAGTGCCTTGTGATAGTCGGCAAAGCCTTTCAGCCCGCCCTGCGATCCGACCGTGTCGAACTGGGCCAGCCCGGCCTCGGTCTCGCCCAGACCCAGCAGGGCCCAGGCGTTGATCAGACCATCCACCAGAGGGCCGATCCCGACGGTCTCGGGATCACGGGCTTCCAGCGCTTCGAAATCACCATCCCGGACCAGCCCGGCCACCACGATCATATGGGCCGCCTGGCTGCGCGCACCCGACGCTTCAAGCCGCTGCGCCACCGGCAGCGCGGTATCAAGCCGCCCAAGCGCCAGATTGCTCAGCGCCACACTTTCCAGAAGCCCCAGGTTCTGGGGATCCTGCATGAGCGCGCGGGTATAGTAGCGCGCGGCATCTTCGAAATCGCCGGCATAGACCGCCTGACGGCCCGCCAGATAGGCACCCAATGCGGCTTCGGACTGGGCCGGACCGGCCAGCCAGGTTCCAAGCAGCGCCGCCGCCAGACCAGTTTTCAGGAATACGCTTTGGCCCAATCGGCTGCCCTCCGAATGCTGTCAGAGGGAACTTAGGGTGTTACCCGTCAGGGCGCAATGCGGGCACGGTCTTGTGACCGCGCCCGCATTGCATAAGGTCGCTTACATGTTGGGATAGTTCGGCCCGTCGCCGCCCTGCGGGGTGACCCAGGTGATGTTCTTGCTGGGGTCTTTGATGTCGCAGGTCTTGCAGTGCACGCAGTTCTGGAAGTTCACCACAAAGCGCGGATCCTTGCCCTCTTCGGTGACCACCTCGTACACACCCGCCGGGCAGTAGCGCTGCGCCGGTTCGGCGTATTTCGGCAGGTTGACCGAAATCGGCAGGTTGGGGTCGGCCAGACGCAGATGCGCGGGCTGGCTTTCTTCGTGGTTGGTCATCGAGAAGCTGACATTGGTCAGACGGTCGAAGCTCAGCTTGCCATCGGGCTTGGGATAGTCGATGGGCTTGTGCTTGGACGCCTCTTCGGTGGCTTCGGCATCGGTCTTGCCATGCCCCAGCGTGCCGAACAGCGACCCGCCAAACAGCTGGTTGGTCCACATGTCGAGCCCGCCAAGCGCGAGGCTGGCCGTAAGACCCCATTTCGACCACATCGGCTTGACGTTGCGAACCTTCTTGAGGTCCTGACCGATCGGGCCGGTGCGCACTTCGGTTTCGTAGTCGCCCAGCTCGTCGCCCGCGCGGTCCGACTGGATCGCGGCATAGGCGGCTTCGGCCGCAGCCTTGCCCGACAACATCGCGTTGTGGTTGCCCTTGATGCGGGGCACGTTGACCATGCCGACAGAGCAGCCCAGAAGCGCCACGCCGGGTGCCACCATCTTGGGCATCGACTGATACCCGCCTTCGGAAATGGCCCGCGCGCCATAAGCCACGCGTTTTCCGCCTTCCAGCAGCTCGGCCACGATCGGGTGATGCTTGAAGCGCTGGAATTCCATATAGGGGAACAGGTGCGGGTTCTTGTAGTTCAGGTGCACCACAAAGCCCACATAGACCTGGTTGTTATCCAGGTGATAGATGAACGAACCGCCCCCTGCATTGCTGCCAAGCGGCCAGCCCATCGTGTGGGTGACGGTGCCTTCCTTGTGTTTGGCGGGGTCGATTTCCCAGATCTCTTTCATGCCGACGCCGAATTTCTGCGGCTCGTGCCCTTTTTGCAGATCGTATTTTTCGATCACTTCCTTGGCCAGCGACCCGCGCACGCCTTCACCAAGGAAGACATATTTGCCGTGCAGCTCCATGCCCGGTTCGGTGCCCGGACCATAGGATCCATCGGGTTCCAGCCCGAAGACCCCGGCCACGACGCCTTTGACTTCGCCATTGTCGCCATAGACCAGTTCGGAACAGGCCATACCCGGGAAGATTTCAACGCCCAGCTCTTCGGCCTGTTCGGCCATCCAGCGGCAGACATTGCCCATCGACACGATATAGTTGCCGTGGTTGTCCATCAGCCCCGGCATCGGCCAGTTGGGGATGCGGATGTGACCGGCTTCGCCCAGCATGTAGAAGTTGTCTTCTTTCACCGGAACGGTCAGCGGCGCGCCCTTTTCCTTCCAGTCGGGGATCAGCGCATCAAGACCGCAGGGATCGAGCACCGCACCCGACAGGATATGCGCGCCCACTTCCGAGCCTTTTTCAAGCACAACGACATTCAGATCGGCATCGAGTTGCTTGAGGCGGATCGCGGCAGACAGACCGGCAGGGCCTGCGCCCACGATCACCACGTCATATTCCATCGCTTCGCGTTCTATTTCGGCCATGTCGGCTTCCTCTGGCTAACGGGTCATTTCGCTTGTGCAGCACGCAACAAAGTTTCGCGATTGAATAGCTGTTGGGGGGGGCTCAGGTCAAATACTACCGAACGTTCTTTCAAGGCGGGGCGGGGAATTCCGTCACGCTGTTTCTGGCCCGCCTGGCCGGTACAGCGCATTTGGCCCGAGACCAGTCGTCGACACCGCGCCCCGGCACATCGGCGCCCTTTGGCCTTCGGCCCGCCCGCGCACGGCCCTGAATGCTTGCATTCACACACGGCTTTAGGTCTGTTACGGGAATGAATTCGACAGCGGCCCAGATGCCGCGCCACCTGCATGGGAAAAAGAACCAATGGAAAAAATCCCGATGACGCCCCCGGGCCATGCGGCACTTGAGGCCGAGCTGAAACAGCTCAAATCCGTGGAACGCCCCGCGATCATTGCCGCGATCGCCGAAGCCCGCGAACATGGCGACCTGAGCGAAAACGCCGAATACCATTCGGCGCGTGAAAAACAGTCCTTCATCGAAGGCCGCATCAAGGAACTGGAAGGCGTGCTGAGCCTCGCGGACGTGATCGACCCCGCAAAACTGTCGGGTTCGGTGAAATTCGGCGCGCGGGTGACCGTGGTCGACGAAGACACGGACGAAGAAAAATCCTGGCAGATTGTCGGTGAGCACGAAGCCAATATCGAAGCCGGCCTTCTGAACATCAAATCCCCCATCGCCCGCGCCCTGATCGGCAAGGACGAAGGCGACAGCGTCGAAGTGCGCACGCCGGGCGGTGAAAAGGCCTATGAAATCCTCAAGATCGACTACAGCTAAAGCTGAAAGGGTCATCGCGGAATGGGCGAACACATGTCAGGCACGCAAGGGTCAGGCAGCGGCACACCGCGCCTGACCGGCATCGACCTGGGCGCCATCCTGGCCAGCCTGCTCTGGATCGGGGCGGCCGGTCTGGTGGTGCTAAGCCCGCAGGACGGTGGCGGGGCACTGCGGATCCCGTTGATCGTGCTGGGGGTTCTGGTGCCGCTGGCGCTGATCTGGACCACCGCACGGGTGCTGCGGGGCTGGCAGGCAATGCGCGACGATCTGGCCCGGCTGCAACTGTCGGTCGACACGCTGCGCCATGCGCAGCTGGCCCAGGCCCAGGCCGGGCAACCCGTCACGCCCGCGTCCGCGCCCCCCGCCCCCGACCGCCGACAGATCGAACCGCGCGACCCCGACCCGATGGCCGATCCCGCCCCGGTGCCGGACCCTGTACCGGGCCATGCCGAACAGGGGCAGCTCAACCTTGAGCCCACCGCGCCGCAGCCCGAGGCGGATCTGCGCCATCAGGATTTCGTGTCAGCGATGAATTTCCCGCAAAGTGCTGAAGATACCGAAGGCTTTGCCGCGCTGCGGCGCGCACGTGCCAGCGCCTTTGTGGCCCCCTTGGTGCAGGCCGCCGAAGATGTCCTGACCCTGCTGTCGCAGGACGGGATCTATATGGATGACCTCAGCCCTGACAAGGCGCGCCCCGAGATCTGGCGCCAGTTCGCCAAAGGTGTGCGCGGGCGCGAAATTTCTGCCCTGGGCGGCGTGCGCGAGGCTGAATTGCTTGACCGCACCGCCCGGCGTCTCAAGGAAGATCCGATCTTTCGCGACGCGGTGCTGCATTTCCTGCGCCGGTTCGATCAGGTGTTTTCCGCTTTCGAAGCCGAAGCCACCGATCTGGAAATCGCCGAGCTGGGCGACACCCGCACCGCCCGCGCCTTCATGCTGGTGGGGCGCGTCGCGGGCACCTTTGACTAGGTCACACACTCATAAATGACTAGCGTGGTTTGAGGATAGCTGATTCACTCGTTGAAAAGAGGAGAGCAGCGTGGCCCAGCGTCGCTATGAGCTGACCGATTTCGAGTGGTCGATCATCGAACCGCTTCTGCCGAACAAGCCACGCGGTGTGCCTCGGGTCGATGATCGGCGGGTTTTGAACGGCATCTACTGGCGCCTCAGGACCGGTTCCCCCTGGGCCGACATCCCCGAGCGCTATGGCCCTTACACCACCTGCTATAACCGCTTTGTGCGGTGGGCTCGGATAGGGGTTTGGGATCGGATATTCGAAGCGGTATCAGTCGCTTACGAAGGGGCGGAGCAGTCGGTGGACAGCTCTTCAATCCGCGTCCACCAGCACGGAGCCAACGCAAAAAGGGGGGCAAAACGCCTGCCGGCACCACCGATCTGGCTGACCTTCGAGCCCAGTGCATGGGGCGCTCACGAGGCGGTCTGACGACAAAAATCCATGCCGTCACCGATGCGCAGGGCCTGCCGATCACTCTGAAGCTGACCGTCGGGCCGGGGCGGACCCTGCTGGCGGATGCGGCGTACGACAGCAACCGGTTGCGTGATCATCTCGCCAAAGTTGGCGCGCGGGCCGTGATCCGCCCGATCTCGCGCCGCTCAGCCCCACCGGCGCTTGACCGGAACGCCTACAAACGCCGGAACAAGATCGAACGCTTCTTCTCAAAGCTCAAGAATTACAGGGCTATTGCAACCCGATATGAGAAACACGACGCCAACTTCCTCGCACTCGTCAAACTGGCAGCAACACGCATCTGGCTACGAACTTATGAGTCGGTGACCTAGTCAGGCCCGTCACAGGCCAAAGGCGCTGTAGGGCAGGAACCGCACCGGATCACCCGGTGCGATCTCGGCCGCGCCGTCAGGCAGTTCAACCAGACCTTCGGCCCAGCTCAGCCCCGAAATCCGGCCAGACCCTTCAGATGCAAAAAGTTCGACCCGGCCATCGCGCAGGCGCGCGCGCAGATATTCCCGCCGGCCCGGCTTTTTGCGTTTGGAAAACGCGGCGGGCAGATCCATGCCCTGCGGCACATCCCAGTCGCTGCCCGCCAGCACCGACAGCGCCGGGCGCGCAAAGATCAGCGTGCAGACCATCGCCGCCACCGGATTGCCCGGCAGGCCAAAGACCGGCGTGCCGTTCCACAGCGCCAGCGCCAGCGGCCGCCCCGGTTTGATGGCGATGCGCCAGTGCTGCAACGCGCCGCTTTCGGCCAACAGCGCCGACACATGGTCTTCGTCCCCCGCCGATGCCCCGCCCGATGTCACGATCGCATCCACCTGCCGGGCCGCCGCATCAAGCCGTGCCCGAATCACCGCCCGGTCATCGGGCAGCCGGCCCAGATCCACCGGCACATGCCCAAAGCGCGCGATCAGACCCAGCAGCATCGGGCGGTTGGCGTCAAAGATCTGACCGGGGCCTGCGGTCTGGCCCGGCTCGATCAGTTCATCCCCGGTTGAAATCACACCAACCCGCAGCGGCGCGCGGGTCGGCAGATGGCCCAGCCCCGTGGCCGCGGCCAGCGCCAGGTCCGCAGGTGTGATCACCCGCCCTGCGGGCAGGATCACATCCCCTGCGGTCACGTCTTCACCGGCGCGGCGGGTATTGGCCCCCTGTTTCAGCGGCCCATGAAAGGCGATGCGCCCCTGGGTGCGGGTCACGTCCTCTTGCAGGATCACGGTGTCCACGCCTTCGGGCAGGGCCGCGCCGGTCAGCACGCGGATTGCCGCCCCCGAAGGCACCACCCCGTCAAAGGGCACCCCGGCCGCCGCGCGGCCATCCACCAGCGGGCGGTCATGCGGGCCTTCGCCGACGCCCCCGGCAAAGCCATAGCCATCCACCGCCGTGTTGGGCTGCGGCGGGTTGGATCGCTGCGCCACCACCGGTTGCGCCAGCACCCGGCCAAGCGCCTGGTCCAGCGGCACGTCTTCGGGCGCGGTGACAGGGTGCAGCGCGTCGCGTAGATGCGCCAACGCCACATCGACGGGCGTCCAGTCCACGCCTGCGGGAAGGGCAAAACAGTCATTGCTCAGCGGTGGCGGCACCAGCCGCGCGGCATCGGCCAGCGCGCGTTCATGGCCGAGCCCGAGGATCCAGCCTTCGACCGGGGCATCGACATCCAGCATCTGCCCCAAAATCGGCCCCGATAGCGCCGCCAGAGCGCGCGCCACCAGTTCAACCTGCACCGCATCCTTGATCGGATCGTCCAGACGCTGCGCGATTTCATCGGCGATCACCGGGGCAATCAGCGACGGCCAGATTTCCACAAACGCCACCGGACGGTCGAGCGGTTCGAACGGCCAGACCGCGATCTGCCCCGCAAAGCGCCGGCGCAGCCGCGCCAGCACCGGCAGGCCCATCAGCATCTGGCTGCCCACCGCCCCCGCACCGCTCAGCTGCCAGCAGGTAAAGCTGCCTTTGGCGCGGGTTTCACAAGCCCGCCGATCGGCAAAACGGTTCTTGTACCCTACCTTGCCACGGGGCAGCCCCGCAATGTCACGCGACAGCGCATTGCCCCAGAAGGGCCCCTGCCCGCCGCCAAGATCGGTGTTGATCCGACCCGCGAGGTCAAAACGGTTGTTGGCCTGCGGGCTGTCTTCGATCCGGGCGTCAAGCCAGTCCCACAGCGCCAGCGGATCCGCCTGCCCGGTCAGGTCGCGCGCAAAGCCCTGCGGATAGCCAAAGGGAAAATCGAACCCGATCATCAGCCTCTCGCCCGCGGCAAGTGCTGCGTCGATCCGCGCGGCCAGATGGGTTTCGGCGCAGGCCCGGTTGCGCAGGTATTGCGGCGGCAATCCGGCCTCGCAGGCCCAGATCGCATCCTTGCGCGGGCGCGGCCCGGTATCGTTGCCACCCGACCAATCGACCATGACAAAACGGTTGAACGGGGTCACAGGCCCACCTCGGACAGGATGAAATCGGCAATCGCAGCGGTGTCATCAAGATCAAAGACCGGACGGTTAAGCGCCAGCGGCGTGTCACTGGCCACGGCCCGGATCGCGGGGTCGCCCGGCGCGATCAGCGCATTGCCGGTTTCGGCGCGGAAGGCTTCGATCTTGGGGTGGGGTTCGCGCTTGTAGCCTTCGATCAGGACCAGATCGACGGGGCTGAGGCGCGCCAGGAGATCTCCAAGGCGCGGTTCGGGCGCTCCGCGCAGCTCTTGCATCAGGGCCACACGGCTGCCCGACGCCAGCAGCACCTCGGACGCGCCCGCGTTGCGGTGGCGGTAACTGTCTCGCCCCGGTTGATCCACGTCGAAACTGTGATGGGCGTGCTTGATCGTCGACACGCGCAGGCCACGCCCGGTCAGCTCGGCCACCAGCCGCTCCATCAGCCCGGTCTTACCCGCGTTCTTCCAGCCGGTCACGCCATAGATCCGCTGCGTCATGGCATGTGCTCCAGCATGTCCTGCGCACGGGACAGATCCTGCGGCGTGTTGACGTTGAAAAACGGGTCGAAGGGGTCGGCATCGAACATCGCCACACGCCCGTCATGCGCGTCCGTCCACAGCACCACCTTGCGCAGCCCGTCCTGCAGCGCCGCGCGCAGATCGTCGCGCAGACCCACCGGCCAGAGGCCAAAGGTCGGGTGCCGGTTGATGCCCCGTTCGGGATCCGGCGTTGCCGACAGAACCAGCGGATGCGCCATGCCATCACCCGCCGCCTGCAAACGCGCCACCAGATCGGCGGGAAAGAACGGCGTGTCGGCCGCCGCCGTGACAATGTGATCGGCCCCGATCGACGCCGCCCAGTCCAGCCCCGCCAGTACCCCGGCCAGCGGGCCCGGATAGTCGGCAAGGCTGTCGGCGACCACCGGCAGGCCCAGATCGGCAAACCGGCCGGGATCGCCATTGGCATTGATCGCCATGGCCCCGACCTGCGGCGCCAGACGTGCGATCACATGCGACAGGATGGTGCCCTGCCCCAGCGGTCTAAGCCCCTTGTCGCCCCCGCCCATGCGGCGCGCCTGCCCCCCGGCCAGAATCACACCGGGCACCCTTGTGGACATCATGCTCTGGCACCTTTGCGGCGGTGCTTGCGGTCTTCGCCGGGGATGGTGCCGGGATCCACATCGCGGATCAGCCGGTCATCGCCCGACAGGCACATATACCGGTGCCCGCGCATCCGCCCGATCAGGGTCAGGCCAACCTGCCGCGCAATATCAACGCCCCAGGCGGTAAAGCCCGAGCGCGACGCCAGCACCGGAATGCCCATCAAGGCGGTCTTGATCACCATTTCCGAGGTCAGCCGCCCGGTGGTGTACAGGATCTTGTCATCCGCGCTGACCCCGTGATGCAGCATCCAGCCTGCGATCTTGTCGACCGCGTTGTGGCGCCCGACATCCTCCATATAGACCAGCGGCCGGTCCTGCTGGCACAACACCGTGCCATGGATCGCCCCCGCCTCAAGATAGAGCGACGGCGTGCGGTTGATCCGGTCGGCCAGCGCATAAAGCCATGAAACCCGCACCGGCGTCGCAGGCAATCTGACCTGTTCCAGCCCTTCCATCATGTCCCCGAACACGGTGCCCACGGCACAGCCGCTGGTGCGGGTCTTTTTCTTCAGCTTGTCTTCATAAAGCGTTTCACGCGCGGTGCGGACCACCACGGTTTCCAGCTCTTCATCGTAATCGACGCCGGTGATCGTGTCATCGTCGCGCAGCATGCCCTGATTGCGCAGAAACCCAAGCGCCAGATAATCGGGATGATCACCGATGGTCATGGCGGTCACGATCTCGCGCGCGTTCAGGAAGATGGTCAGGGGGCGCTCTTCGACCACGGCGATGTCAACCGCCGCACCGGTCTGATCGGTGCCGGTCACGGCCCGCGTCAGGCCGGGGGCCGACGGATCGGGGGCGATGATGAAATCGGCGCTGTCGGCGCTATTTGGGGCTTTGGCCAATTGCATCCTCCCTGCGGGGGCCTAAGGTGGGCCGGATCACTCTAGGCAGAAGATATGGGCGCGACCACACCGATTTCATCCTTTGGCGCAGGCGCCCGCGACAGCCTGCCCTTTATTCTTGTGGCTGGGCCCTTTGGGCTGCTCTTTGGCGTGCTGGGGACCGAAGCGGGGCTTAACGTGGCCGAGGTGCTGGGCTTTTCGCTGGCCGTCTTTGCCGGGGCCGCGCAGTTCACCGCGCTGCAGCTCTTGCAGGAGAACACCCCCACCGTGATCGTGCTGATTTCGGCGCTGGCGGTGAACCTGCGGGTGGCGATGTATTCGGCGGCGCTGACGCCCTATCTGGGGGGTGCGCCGCTGTGGCAAAGGGCGATTGCGGCCTATTTCATCGTCGATCAGTCCGCAGCCCTGTCGACCGTGAAATTCGAAACCGAACCGCAGATGCCGCTGGCCCATCGCGTGGCCTATTTCTTTGGAACCTCGGCGCTGATCGCGCCGCTTTGGTACGCCATGAGCTGGCTGGGCGCGGTGGCGGGATCGCGGCTGCCGCTGGACAGCGGGCTGGATTTTGCGCTGCCCATTGCCTTTCTGGCGATGATCGGCCCGGCACTGCGCACCCCGGCGCATCGGGTGGCGGCCCTGGTGGCAGCGGGCACGGCGCTGGCGGCAGCGGGGCTGCCGTTCAATCTGGGGCTGATCGTGGCCGGTCTGGCGGGCATGATGGCCGGCGCCCAGGCCGAACTGTGGTTCGAACGGAGAAAGGCGGCGGCAGGATGATCGACCGGACCGAATTGTGGATCGTGATCATCGGTCTGGCGCTTGGCAGTTTTGCCCTGCGGTTCTTTTTCATCGGCTTTGTGGGCGGGCGGGCGCTGCCGGAGTGGCTGCTGCGGCACCTGCGCTATGCGTCGGTGGCGATCATCCCCGCCCTGGTGGCGCCGCTGGTGCTGTGGCCCGCCGCCACCGAGGGCACACCCGATCCCGCACGACTGGCCGCCGCTGCGGTCACGCTGACGCTTGGGGTGCTGACCAAGAATGTGGTGCTGTCCATCCTGGGAGGCGCGGTGGTGCTGGCTCTTGGGCTGATGCTGGGCGCCTAGAGGCAGCCGATCAGTTGTCGATCCCGACGGCCAGCGCATCATCAAGCGTGCCATCATCATCTTCGAAATAGCGTTCGGTTTCGACACCGGGGATCTGAGCCACCTGCTCCATCAGCTTGGTGGGCTGGTACACGTGCCGGATGTCTTCAAAGCCCGGAACCTGCCGCAGGATCCCCGATGTGGCATTGGTGCACATCGCAGCCCCCACAGGCCCGCGTTTGAGAGCCAGTTCATAGGCCACCTGCGCCTGCTCGGCCGTCACCGGAATGGTCTGGATGACCACATGGCGAATGTCGCGGGCATAGGCGCTTTTGTAATACTGCTCCACACGGGGCGAAAACCCGTGCAGCACATCGCGCTGTTCGGCCACCGCATTGGTATAGAACGACCCCGCGGGATCAAACAGCACCCGTTCCTGCGCGTTGATCACCAGTGCCGAATGCGCGCCCGCCCCGGTGCGGTTGCTGATCACGGTGATCAGACGCAGCTCGGGATTGCCCGGATCGCTGTAACGCATCGCGGCCACTTCGGCATCCGAAGCATAGGGGTGACGTTCGGAACAGGCCGCCAGCAGGGTCATCCCCAGCAGCAGCGCCAGAATCACGCGCATGATGTCAGATCCTGCAGATCGCGATCAGGTCGCGAAGACGGCCAGGAACACCAGAAAGATCAGGATCGCGATGGTGGCCCATTTGGTGAAATTGACGAAGCCCTCAAAGGTGTCTTCCTGAACGGTGATGTCCATTTCGCCGTGTTTGTGGTCTGCCATGGGTCAAGGTCCTGTCTGCAAGTTGCGGTAACCGGGGTAATCGAAATTCGCGCCCCTGTCACCCCGTCATGTCGTCGCCCCGCCCTGCGGGCGCTTCGGGGGCTGCCTGATAGAGCCACGCCCCATCGTCGCGCCGGGTGCGCACGGCGTGCCCGGCCAGATACAGGTGGTTGAGATGCGCCACCGTTTCCACCAGCGCCAGCCCGTATTCCCCCGATCCGATCGTGCGCTTGAACAGCGGCATGAAACAGTCGGCGGCACTACGGGGTGTGGCGATGTGCTCACGCAGGCGGCGCAGCGCGCCGTGATGGTTGTCGATCAGCTGGCGCATCCGCGTGGGCAGCCCGGTAAAGGGCAGCTTGTGCCCGCCCAGCACCAGATGATCGGGCCGCGCCAGCCCGGCAAAGCGTTCGCAGGCCTCGAGCCATTCGGCCACCGGGTCGGCCAGCGGTTCGGTCACGTAGACGCCCAGATTGGGGCTGATCGACGACAGGATCTGATCGCCGGAAATGACAAGGTTGTCGTCGCGGCTCCAGAATGTAGCGTGCTCGGGGGCATGGCCATTGCCAATATGCACATCCCAGTCGCGCCCGCCCATCCGCACGACACTGCCCTGCCGGATGCGGCGAAAGCCAAGCGGAAGGGGCGCCAGAATATCCGCATAGTTGAACGGACGTTCACTGCTGCGGGTGGCCAGGATCTCGGGATCCATGCCTGCGCTGCGGTAAAACGCGACCGTTTCGGGCGGCAGCACCGATTGTTCGTCCAGCCACAGCATCCGCGCAAAAAGCCAGGCCGTGCGCGTGGTCCAGAGCTCGGCGCCGTGATCGCTCTGAAACCAGCCCGCAAGCCCGATATGATCGGGATGGTGGTGGGTCACCACCACGCGGGTCACCGGTTTGCCGCCAAGCGGCCCGGCCAGCAGCGTGGTCCAGATCTCTTTGCTGAGGGATGACGCCATGCCGGTGTCGATCACCGTCCAGCCATCGCCATCATCCAGCGCATAGACATTGACGTGATCAAGCTTCATCGGCAGCGGCAGCCGCGCCCAGAGCACACCCTGGGCGATCTCGATCATGGTGCCACGCTCGGGCGGCTCGGGCCAGGGATAGCCGAGACCCCGTTTGCCCGCCCCGTCGATCCCGTCCATGGCTCAGGCCGCCGACAGATCGTCAAGGTTCATGGCATAAAGCCCATCAGCCCCGGCCTGCGCATGCGCCATCAGCGCCGCATGTTCAGGCAGCAGCCGTTCGATATAGAACCGCGCCAGCGTTTCGCGCGCCGTGCCCGGAGCAGCCATGGCCGACCGCAGATGCATGTACCCGCCCAGCACCCGCGCAAACCCGCGCAGGAAGGGAACGGCCCCGGCAAAGCGCTGATCCATATCCGGCTCGGCCACCATCCATTCGGTGGTTTCGCGCAGCGTTTCAGAGGCCTGCCAGACCGCTTCAGCCAGATCCGGGAAGGTGCCGCGGGCGGTTTCGGCACAGCCTTCGATCTCATCCAGGATGCGGCCCGCCATGTCGCCGCCATCCATCAGCTTGCGACCGACAAAATCCATCGACTGGATGCCGTTGGTGCCTTCGTAGATGGTCATCACCCGCACATCGCGGGCAAACTGGGCGGCGCCGGTTTCTTCGATGAACCCCATGCCGCCATGCACCTGAATGCCCATATTGGACACATCCACCCCGGTATCGGTACCAAAGGCCTTGGCGATGGGCGTCAGGAACGCCGCCCGCGTGGCCCAGTCGGCATCGCCGGTGGCGTTCTGCATGTCGATGGCAATGGCACAGCTCAGCGCGATGGCGCGCGCGGCATAGGTTTCGGCCTTCATCGTCATCAGCATGCGGCGCACATCCGCATGGGCCGCGATGGAATAGCCGTGCAGCGATTTGCCCTGACGGCGTTCGAGCGCATAGGCCAGCGCGTGCTGATAGGCGCCTTCGGCGACACCGATGCCCTGCATGCCCACGCCCAGACGGGCGTTGTTCATCATGGTGAACATCGCGGCCATGCCGCCATGTTCTTCGCCCACCAGCCAGCCGGTGGCGCCGTCATACTGCATCACGCAGGTGGGCGAGCCGTGCAGGCCCAGCTTGTGTTCAAGGCTGACCACCTTGAGCGTGTTGGCCACGCCCGCATTGCCGTTTTCGTCGGGCAGGTATTTGGGCACCAGGAACAGCGAAATCCCCTTGGTCCCCGGCACGCCATCGGGCAGGCGCGCCAGCACCAGATGGCAGACATTGCCGGAAAAATCCGCGTCGCCCCAGCTGATATAGATCTTCTGGCCGGTGATCGCATAGGTGCCATCGCCATTGGGCACGGCCTTGGACGACAGCGCCCCCACATCCGATCCCGCCTGCGGTTCGGTCAGGTTCATCGTCCCGGTCCATTCGCCCGAAATCAGCTTGGGCAGGTAAAGCTCTTTGATCGCATCCGATGCGTGGTGTTCCAGCGCCTCGATCTGGCCCTGGCTCATGAGCGATGCAAGCTGCAGCGATACGCAGGCCGCGCTCATCATTTCGTTGACGGCGGTGGTCACGGTCATGGGCAGGCCCATGCCGCCATGTTCGGGGTTGCCGCTGATGCCGACCCAGCCGCCTTCGGCGATGGATTTCCAGCCTTCGACAAAGCCCGGCGACGACCGCACCACACCGTTTTCCAGCCGCGCGGGATCGGTATCGCTGCCCCGGTTGAGGGGGGCCATCACCTCTTCGCAGAGCTTGCCCGCCTCGGACAGGATCGCCTGCACCAGATCGGGTGTCGCTTCGGCAAAGCGATCGGTGCCCGCGACCTGGGCCAGATCGACCACATGGTCGAAAAGGAATTCGTAGTCTTTGATCGTCGCAGTATAGGGCATCGAACTCTCCTCCGCCGGGTCTGGCCGCGTGACGGGTAACTTGCCATTGGTTGGGCCGAATTGTAAGGGCAAGCATGGGTGTAAAAAGCCTGTTGGGCGATGCTGATCTGATCAGACGCTGCGTCACCCCGCCGCATCGGAAGACCGGCATGACCGGGGCGCAATCCCGGCATGGCCAAAGCGCAGGAGAAGCCGCGATGACGACCCTACGTCTTGCCCCCGATCCAGACGGTATCGCACACGCCGCCGCGCTGCTGACGGCGGGCGATCTTGTGGCCCTGCCGACCGAGACCGTCTATGGGCTGGGGGCCGACGCGCGCAACGGGCGCGCGGTCGCGGCGATCTTCGACGCCAAGGGGCGGCCCCGGTTCAACCCGCTGATCGTGCATGTGCCCGACATCGCCACCGCAGAGCGCTATGTCACCTGGTCCGACGATGCCGACCGGATCGCGCAGGCCTTCTGGCCCGGCCCGCTGACACTGGTGCTGCCGCTGCGCGGCGGCCTGCACGGGGATCACGGGCTGTCGGATCTGGTGACGGCGGGGCTCGGGACGCTGGCGATCCGGGTGCCGGCGCACCCGCTGGCGCGCGATCTGCTGCGCCGCTTCGACGGGCCGGTGGCGGCACCGTCGGCCAACCCGTCAGGCCGGATCAGCCCAACGACGGCGGATCATGTTCTGGACGGTCTGTCCGGTCGCATCGCGGCGGTGCTGGATGGCGGCGCCTGCCCGGTGGGGCTGGAATCAACCATCCTTGGGCTGGCGGACACGCCGCGCCTGCTGCGACCGGGCGGGGTGCCGGTCGAAGCGCTCGAAGCCTGTCTGGGCGCCACGATCCCGGCAGTGGACAAGAGCGATCCGATCACCGCACCCGGCCAGCTTTTGTCGCATTACGCGCCCCGCGCGGCGGTCCGGCTGAACGCCGACGCCGCCCGGCCGGGCGAGGTGATGCTGGGTTTTGGCGCGGTGCCGGGCGACGACACCCTGTCGGCCAGCGGCGATCTGCACGAGGCCGCCGCCGCCTTGTTCGGCGCGCTGCACCGGCTGGATGCCACAGGCCAGCCCATCGCCGTCGCCCCGGTGCCCGATCACGGGCTGGGCCGCGCCATCAACGACCGGCTGCGCCGCGCCGCCGCGCCGCGCGGCTGAAGGGTCGCAGGCGCCGCTTGGGGGGTGGCGGGCTGAAGCCCGCCCTACCAAAAACAAAAAGGGGTCGCCCCGGCCGCAACCGGGTGCGGGGATCAGGCGTGCCCCGCGTCGCCCGACAGCATCAGCGGTGTGATCCCCAGCAGGGCCAGCGCCTGGGACCATTTGTCTTCGTTGGCGCAGGCAAAGACCAGATCGCGGGTGGCAGGCACCGTCAGCCATCCGTTCTGGGCGATTTCACCTTCAAGCTGTCCCGGCCCCCACCCCGCATAGCCCAGGGCCATCAGCGCCTGTTCCGGCCCCTGACCGCGCGCCATCGCTTCGAGGATGTCGAGCGTCGCCGTCATGGCCAGCCCGTCGCCCATGGTCAGGCTTTGCAGGTTCGACCGGTAGTCATCGCTGTGCAGCACAAAGCCCCGCCCGGTTTCCACCGGCCCGCCAAAATGCACCGGTGCCGCATCAAAGCGCCCACCGCCCTGCCCGGCCCCGTCGATGTCGAGCTGTTCGAGCAGGCGGGCCACTGTCAGATCGACCGACGGCTTGTTCACGATGAGCCCCATCGCGCCTTCGTCGCTATGGGTGCAGATATAGACGACAGAGTGCTCAAACCGCATATCGCCCATGCTGGGCATGGCGATCAGCAGATGGCCGGTCAGTTCCAGTGCGTCAGAGGCGCGCGCATCACTCATGTGCTCATGATGGCCGCGCGGCGCACTCCGTTCAAGAGAAAGGCGGCTTCCGCGACGGAAACCGCCGATCCACCCTGCCGGACCCTGCGTCCTGACCCGAACGTGACTTGGCATTCGCGCGGCTCTCGCCCAAATAGAGGGCATGACACGTCTTTTTCCGATTGCCCCTGTTCTTGCGCTTGCCCTGTTTGCTCTGGGCGCGCTTGCCCCATCGCACGCACCCGCCCAGACCCTTGGGAATGTGGTGGTTCTTGATGTGGTGGAAGGCGGCCGGACCGAACGCGGCACGGTGATGGCGGCGCTGCGGCTGCGGCTGGCGCCGGGCTGGAAGACATATTGGCGCGCGCCGGGCGATGCGGGCATCCCGCCGCAGATCTCGTGGCAGGGGTCGCGCAACATCCGCGCCGTGGCGGTGCACTGGCCCGCCCCCGAGGTGTTCACGCAATATGGCCTGCGCAGCGTCGGTTACGAAGACCAGCTGGTGCTGCCGGTGGAAATCACCCCCAAGGACGCGGCAGCCCCCGTCCATATGAAGGGCCGGATGGACATCGGTGTCTGCGAAGACGTCTGCCTGCCCAGCACCCTGCATTTTGACGATCCGGTATCGCCGGATGCCGCGCGCAGCCCGGTGATCGCGGCGGCCATGGCATCGCGCCCCTTCAGCGCCGCACAGGCCGGGGTCACGACCGCGACCTGCACGCTGCGCCCGGTGAACAACGGGCTCGAGCTGACCGCGCGCATCACCATGCCATCGGCCGGTACCCCGGAAGAGGCCGTGGTCGAACCCGGCAACCCCGAAATCTGGGCCTCGGACCCCGATACATCGCGCGCGGGCGATGTGCTGACCCTGACCAGCACGCTGATCCATGTGGATGGCGGCACCTTTGCGCTCGACCGGTCGGCGCTGCGCTTTACCGTTCTGGGGGACCGGCACGCGGTCGATATCCGTGGCTGCACATCAGGCTGAGCCCACATCCCCCATCCCCAGGCTGGGCGCCATCGCGGTGGTGCTGCATGACAATCATGTGCTGCTGGCCCGGCGGCGGAAGGCGCCGGATGCGGGGCTTTGGGGCTATCCCGGTGGCCACGTGGAATGGGGCGAAACCGCGCTTGAGGCCGCCGCACGCGAGCTGCACGAAGAAACCGGAGTGCGGGCCGACCCGGTCGCCTATCTGGGCAATGCCGATGTGATCCTTGAGCGGGACGGCGTGGTGCACACGCATTTCCTGCTGGCCGGTGTGCTTTGCCGCTATGTATCGGGAACGCCGGTGGCAGCGGATGATGTCAGTGACGCGGCCTGGATCCCGGTGGAGGACGTGCTGGCCCACCGCCTGCCGATGAGCGCAGGGGTCGATGACCTGCTCAGGCTGGCGCAGCGCGACGGCGGCTAGATCTGGCGCGGGCGCCGCACCAGCGCCGCCAGATAGGTCAGCCCGATCACCAGCACCACCCCTGCAACAAACAAAAGCAGCCCGGCCAGAACCGGATCCATCGCCCCAAGGCCCGGCAACGCCGTGGCCAGCGCAGGCAGCAGCGATCCGGTGATCAGCGGCACGCCCATGGTCAGCCCCAGCCAGCCCGCCAGCACCACACCCAGCCCCGTCAGCGGCAGGCGCAGCCCGGCGCGCGCATCACCCGCCCGGCGCAGCGCCCGCAGGGGGGTGGCAAAATCGCTTTGCATCGCCACCAGCGCGGGCACCACCAGAAGCACCAGCAGCATGCCAAAGCCCAGCCCATAGACCAGCGTGATCACCGTGGGTTTCAGGAACTGCGCCTGTTGCGAGCTTTCATACATCAGCGGCGCCAGCCCCAGCACGGTGGTCAGCGTGGTCAGCAGCACCGGCCGCAGCCGGTCTGCGGTCGCGTCGATGATCGACGGGATCAGGCCGCGATCCTGCGCATATTCGTCGATGGTGGTGATCAGAACGATGGAATCGTTGATGATGATCCCGGTCATCCCCAGCAGACCCACCACCGTGAACATGCTAAGCGGTACATCCCAGATGTAATGCCCCCAGATCGTCCCGACGAGGCCGAAGGGAATGATCGCCATCACCACCAGCGGCCGCGTCCAGCTGGCAAAGACCAGCGCCAGGATCAGGTAGATCCCCGTCAGCACCAGCGTCAGCCCGGTCCGGGCATCACGCAGAAAATCGTCTTCGTCCTGGCTGAGCCCCGACAGCCGCCATTCGACCTGCCGTTCGCTGGAAATCGTGGGCAGGATCTCTTGCTCCAGCGCCTGGACCACCGCTTCGGCGCGGGCGGGGTCGTCTTCGGAAATATCGCCGGTGACATTGATCACCCGCAGCCCGTTTTCGCGCCGGATGGTGGAAAAGCCGGTGCGCTGTTCGACGCTGACAATGTCGGATAGCGGCACATAGCTGCCCGACGCCGCACGCAGATAGGTCCGTTCCATGAAATCGGCGGTCAGCTCATCGGCGGGCAGTTCAACCCGGATCGCGGCGCTGCGCCCGCCCAAGGGATAGGTGGCAGCTTCGATCCCGTTCAGGCGGTTGCGCAGCACCCGGCCCAGATCGTCGATGGTAAAGCCAAGCGCCTGCCCCTGCGGGGTCAGATCCAGGATCAGCTCTTCCTTGTCATAGACCAGGTTGTCTTCGACGGCGGACACTTCGGGATATTGCAGCAGCGCGGTCTGCAGATCGGTGCTCGCGGCCTTGAGGGTCTCAGCATCCGCGCCATAGAATTCCACGTCAAGCGCATCGCCCCCCGGACCCGAGCGCCAGCCACGAAAGCTCAGCGCCTCAAGCAGGGGATGGCGCTGCACGCGGTCCTGCAGCTCGGCGACAAAGGCAAAGCTGGAATAGCCCGGCCGCAGATCGGCGTCGATCAGCTCGATCGAAATGCCGCCCAGCAGATCGGCATCCTTGGTGTCGGCCCCCGACAGGCCCCGCCCCGAATTGCCGCCGATCTCGCCGATCACGTAGTCCAGCGGGTAAACGCCAAGCCGGGTTTCAAGCTCACGGGCGAGCTCTTCGGTGGCGCGCTGCATTTCCTGCATCATCGCCAGCGTGTCATCGCGGGTGGCGCCTTCGACCATCATGAAATTGCCGGTGACCGACCCCCGCTCGGGTGCGTTGAAGAACCGCCATTTCACATCGCCGTCAATGAACAGAACGATCTGAGTGGACAGCAGCAGCACCGCCCCCGCCAGCACTGCATAGCGTGCCCGGACCACCAGCCCGATCAGTGGGCGAAAGGCGTGGTCACGCACCCGGCGAAAGCCCCGGTTCACCACGCGGGACGGGGCATCATACCAGTGGGTCTTGGCGGTGTGGGCCACCGCATGGGCCATGTGATTGGGCAGGATCAGAAAGCACTCGACCAGCGATGCCGCCAGCACCGCGATCACCGTAAAGGGAATGTCGCGGATCAGTTCACCGAACCGCCCGCCGATCGCCGTCAGCCCGAAAAAGGCCACGATGGTGGTCAGCGCCGCCGCCGTGACCGGCAGGGCCATGCGCTTGGCGGCGGTTTCGGCGGCCACAACCGGGTGTTCGCCCAGACGCCGGGCACGGAAATCGGCATGTTCGCCCACAACGATGGCATCATCCACCACGATGCCCAGCGTGATGATCAGCCCGAAAAGGCTGATCATGTTGATCGTCAGCCCCCCCGCCCACATGATGGCAATGGCCGCAAACATCGCCGCCGGAATGCCCGCAGCCACCCAGAAGGCGATGCGCGCATTGAGAAACAGAAACAGTAGAACCACCACCAGACCCAGCCCCACCAGACCGTTGTCCAGAAGGATGTTGAGCCTGCCCGTGATCGCCTCGGCGCGGGTGCGGATCAGTTCAAGCGTCACCCCCTGCGGCAGGCTCAGCTGCATCTCGGCCGCGACCTCTTCGACGGTGCGCTGGATGGCGATGGAATCGCCCTTGTCCGACCGGTCGACGCGCACCGACATGGCCGGGTGATCGCCCACAAAATAGCTCCGGTTCCGGTCCACGCCCTGCACATGGATCGTGGCCACATCGCCAATTGTCAGTTTGGATCCGTCGGGGTTCGACCGCAGCGCGATCTCGGCCAGTTCGTCGGCCCGGCGCTTTTGCGTGCCCGTGCGCACGCGAAGATTGGCGCCGGTGACGTCGCCGGCGGGGTCGGCGGCGGCCTCGGCGGTAATGGCCTGCGCGATCTGGGCCATGGTCACGTCATGCTCGATCAGCTTCAGCGATGGCACTTCGACCACGGTTTCGGGTGCCGCAAGGCCCCGGATCGTAGTGCGCGTGACACCTTCGGCAAACAGGCGGGCGGTGAATTCATCGGCAAACAGACCCAGCTGTTCGGACCCGATGTCGCCGGTGATCACCACATCGGTGACCCGGTCACGCCAGCCGCCGCGCCGCACCTGCGGGTCGTCCACATCATCGGGCAGGTCGGTGATCTGATCAAGCGCGGTGCGCACGTCATCCACCGCGCGCGCCATATCCCAGCCCGGTTCGAATTCGAGCTCGACCAACGCATGGCCTTCGCGTGACCGGCTGGTGGCGCGGGCCACCCCGTCGACCAGCAGCAGCGCCGGTTCGATCACCTGAACGATGGCGCTGTCCACATCATCGGGCCCGGCACCATCCCAGTGCACATTGACGCGCACATTGTCGACGATCACATCGGGAAAGAACTGCGCCCGCATATTGGGGATCGCCAGCGCCCCGAAGGCCAGCAGCAGCACCAAAAGCAGGTTGGCCGCCGTGCGATGGCGGGTGAAATAGCTCAGGATGCCGCTGGCCCGTCCGGGGATGTCACGCATGAGTGGTCATCCTCCCATCCGCGATTCGATGCGTTCCACCAGCTGCGCGGGCACCTGCGTCTGCCCCAGCTGGGTCAGAACGCGCTGCTTGGCCTCGCTGGGCATGCGGTTGTTCTGTTCTACAAAGGCCACCAGCCGGGCGCGGCGCTCGTCGCTGAGCTGCAGCATTGCGGGCGGCGCGGGCGCCTGCTCGGCGCCCTCACGCACCGCACGCACGCGGATGCCGGGGCCCAGAAGCGGGGTGCGCGCCACAACCACGTCGCGCCCATCGAGCCCCCGCCCGCGCACCAGCACATCATCCCCCTGGCGCCGCATCAGCGCCACATCAATCACCTCAAGCCGCTCATCTTCGCCCAGAACCAGCACGGTGCCGCTGGCATCCAGAGCCGACGCGGGCAGCCGCGCGACCCGGTCAAGCGGCGGTTCCTGCACGCGGACCGTCACGAAATCGCCCGGTTTGAAACCCGGCGCAGCATCAAGCCGGGCAAACAGCAGGCGCCCCGACTGCCCTTCGCCCGCCAGTGCCGCGTCGCGGCTGAGCACGCCGGTTGCGGTCAGCCCGCTCACCCGGTCATTGAGCGACACGCTGACCGGCGCTGCGATCAGCCGCCCCGACCCGTCCAGCAGCCGCGAATATTGCACCGTCGACACCCGGAACGCGACTTCGAGCTGATGCGGGTCAATCAGATCGGCCAGCTTTTCATTGCTCGACACCAACCGCCCCTGCACCAGCGTCACATTGCTGAGCGTGCCGTCAAATTCCGCCGTCACCCGCGTGTCGGCCAGATCGCGTTCGGCTTCGGTCAGGGCAATGCGCGCGCGGGCCAGCCGGGTGGCGGCCTGATCAATGCGCGCTTCGGCCTGAGCCAGCGCAATGCGGCGCGACAGCACCGCCTGTCGTGCCGATGCCGCCGACAGTTCGGCGGTTTCTTCGGCCGCCGCCGATCCGATGCCGCGCGCGCTCAGATCCTGCTGGCGGGCCAGCGCGCTGTCGCGCAGGCGGGCCTGATCCTGAGCGGCAGCCAGTTCATCCACGGCCAGCGTGCGGGCGCGGTCAGCATCGCGCACCTCGGCCTGGGCATCCAGAAGATCGCTCTGGACCCGGTCAAGCGCGGCCTGGGATTCGGCAGGGTCGATCTGCATCAGAACCTCGCCCGTGCGCACGGCCCCGCCTTCGACAAAGTCAGGAGACAGATTTGTGATGCGACCGGACGCTGCAGCGCGCAGTTCCAGCGTGCGGCGGCTTTGGATCTGGCCAAAGGCGATCAGGTCGGGTGTTTCGGTGCCCAGGCTGGCCCGCACGGTGTTCACCGCAAAAACCCGTTCGCGCGGCTGCTGCGCGCGCGGTTCTTCGGCCAGCTTGGCCTGCACGGCATCGCGTACCGCAGCCCCTGCATAGATCAGCATGCCCAGGCTCAGTGCCACGATGAGCACGCCAACCAGGGTCTGCCGAACAAAGCGCATGTCTGGATCCCTCCCGCAGGGTGATCTCGATAAGGTTCTTAAACAGTTAGCCGAAACACCCGAGATTCCAAGCGTGACGTGCATCTATCCTGTTCAAACGGCCGTGCCCGTCACTTCCGTCGCAAATGTTCGTCCAGCCGGGGCATAATTTCGACAAAATTGCAGGGCCGGTGCCGATAATCGAGCTGTTTGGCCAAGATCCCGTCCCACGCGTCCTTGCAGGCGCCGGGGCTGCCGGGCAGTGCAAACAGATAGGTGCCCCCCGCCACACCGCCCGTGGCGCGTGATTGCACCGCGCTGGTGCCGATCTTTTCCATCGACAGGATGGTGAAGACGGTGCCGAAGGCGTCGATTTCCTTTTCATAGACATCGCGATGCGCCTCGACCGTGACATCGCGGCCCGTCAGACCGGTGCCTCCGGTGGAAATCACCACGTCGATCTGCGGATCTGCGATCCAGGCGCGCAGCTGATCGGCGATGGCCGCGCGTTCATCGGGCAGGATCCGGCGGTCGGCCAGATCGTGCCCCGCCGCCGCGATGCGGTCCACCAGAACCTGACCGGACCGGTCATCGTCCAGGCTGCGGGTGTCGGACACGGTCAGCACGGCGATGCGCACGGGCATGAAATCAAGGCTCTCATCAAGACGCGACATGGGCTATCCCCTTTCAAGAATGGCAAGGCGCAGGGCCAGTGCGGCAAAGATCCCGCCGCTCAGCCAGCCCAGCAGGCGCGCGGCGCGCGGGCGGGTCATGACCTGTTGGCCCGCCCGTCCGGCCAGCACCCCGGCCAAGGCATTGGCAACAAACCCGCCCAGCGACAGCACCAGCCCCAACAGCAGAAACTGCGGCAGCACCGCACGGGTCGGATCGACAAATTGTGGTACAAAGGCCAGCACGAACAGGATCACCTTGGGGTTGGTGATATTGACGACAAAGCCCGACCTGAACGGGTGCGCCAGACCATCGCCCGACGCCGCCCCCACCGGGCCGCTGCGCAGCGACTGCAGCGCCAGCCACAGCAGATAGCCCACCCCGATCCAGCGGATCACATCAAAGGCCCAAGGCAGCGCCGCCACCATCGTCCCCAGCCCCAGCCCGGCCAATGCGGCATGCATCAGCACGCCACAGGCGACCCCGGCACTGGCGGCCAGCGCCGCCCGTCCCCCCGACCGCAGACCCTGACCCACGCAGAACATCATATCCGCCCCCGGCGTCAGGTTCAGCGCCAGTGCGGCAGGTACAAAGGCCAGCAGGACCGGCCCGTCCACCATCACGTGCCCTCCGCAAGCCGCGCGCTCAGCGACAGCAGATCGGCCCATGCCTCGCGTTTGGCGGCAGGGTTGCGCAGCAGATAGGCGGGGTGGAACATGGGCAGGACGGGCTTGCCCATCGCCTGTGTCCAGATGCCGCGCAGACGGGTGATGCCACGTTTGCCCAGCACCGCCTGACAGGAAATATTGCCCATCAGCACGATCACATCCGGATCGGCCAGCGCCACGTGGCGTTCCAGAAAGGGCATCATCATCGCGATCTCGTCGGGTTTGGGATCGCGGTTCTGCGGTGGCCGCCAGGGCAGCACATTGGTGATGTAAACCGCGCTGTCGCGATCCGCCGCCCGGCCCAGCCCGATCGGGGCCAGCATCCGGTCCAGCAGCTGCCCGGCCCGCCCGACAAAGGGACGGCCTTCGCGGTCTTCGTCCCGGCCCGGCGCTTCGCCGATGATCATCACCCGCGCGCCGGGCACGCCATCTGCAAACACCAGCGACCGGGCGCCTTTCTTCAGATCGCAATGGTCGAAATCGGCCAGCGCGGCGCGCAGCGCCTCAAGGCTGCCGGCCCCTGCCGCCATGGCGCGGGCCTCCGCGACCGGATCGACCTGAGGCGCGACCATCGGCGTCTGTGCGGGGGCGGCAGCAGGCTTGGCCTTGACCTTGCGGGCTTCGGCGGCAAGCGCATAGCGATCCACGGGCTGGTCACAAATGGCTTCATCCGCGCCCAGCTCGACCTGCCAGTCGAGCAGCGCCAGAGCTGTCCATGAATCAAGCTGCGTATCCATGTCGCCAAAGCTACCTGTCTGGCTGGCGGTGTCATCCGCAAAAACGCATCAGCCCGCCGGGGCGGCCCGCTGCAGCATCCCGAACAGATCGCGCGGATCGTCGGGATCGGCCAGCATATCAAGCCGGGTATAGAATTCCGTGCCCTGGATCGCGTCATGCACATAGCGCAGGGCGGCAAAATCTTCGACCGCAAAGCCCACGCTGTCAAACAGCGTGATCTGCCCCGCCGAGCGCCGGCCAGGGGCCGCACCACTGATGACCTGCCACAGCTCGGTCACCGGGTGATCGGCGGGCAGCTGCTGGATTTCGCCTTCGACCCGCGTCTGGGGCGGGTATTCCACAAAGATGTCGGATCGCAGCAGGATGTCACGGGCCAGTTCCGTCTTGCCCGGACAATCCCCGCCAATGGCGTTGATATGCACGCCGCTGCCGATCATGTTGTCTGTCAGGATGGTGGCATATTGCTTGTCGGCGGTGCAGGTGGTGACGATCCGCGCGCCCTCCATCGCCTGTTCGGCGCTGATGCAGGGGGTCACGCGCAGCCCCGAGCCCTGCAGGTTGCGGGCGCATTTTTCGGTGGCACGCGGGTCAAGATCATACAGCCGCACATGGTCGACCCCGCACACGGCCTGAAACGCCAGACACTGGAATTCGGCCTGGGCCCCGTTGCCGATCATCGCCATGGTGCCCGCCCCTTTGGGCGCCAGATGCCGCGCCGCCATGGCCGAGGTCGCCGCCGTGCGCAGCGCCGTCAGCAGCGTCATTTCCGACAGCAGCTTGGGGTAACCGGTGGTCACATCCGCCAAGAGCCCGAAGGCCGTCACCGTCTGCAGCCCGTCGCGGGTGTTGCTGGGGTGGCCGTTCACATATTTGAACCCGTAGGTTTCGCCATCGGATGTGGGCATCAGCTCGATCACGCCCACATCGGAATGCGACGCCACGCGCGGCGTCTTGTCAAAGGCGGGCCAGCGGCGAAAATCGGCCTCGATGGCGCGGGCAAGGTCGCCCAGCACGGTTCGGATGCCGATATGATGCACCAACCCCATCATGTGATCGACCGACACAAACGGCACAAAGGCCAGATCCGAAGGGGCGGGGGTGACAGGGTCTGTCATAAGCGGCCTCAATAGCTGGTGGTGGGACGGTCAAGCACGGTGCGGCCAAACAGGCTGGCCGTCAGATCGACCATCAGCCGCGTGGTCCGCCCGCGCATGTCCAGAAAGGGGTTCAGTTCCACAAGGTCGAGCGAGCCGACACAGCCGCTGTCATGCAGCATCTCCATCACCAGATGCGCTTCGCGGAACGTGGCGCCGCCGGGCACCGTGGTGCCGACCGCAGGGGCGATGTCGGGGTCCAGGAAATCGACATCAAGACTGACATGCAGCAGCCCGCCTTCCGCCACGACCCGATCCAGAAACGGGCGCAGCAGGGGGCCGATCCCGGCCTCGTCAATCGCGCGCATGTCATGGGCCAGCGCGCCCGAGCCGCGCAGCAGCTGCCGTTCCGGCCCATCCACCGACCGCAGCCCCAGCAGGCACAGGTTGCCCGGATCAAGCCGCGCAGGCAGCGGCGCGCCCATCAGCGCGCTCGCGTCCTCGATCCCTGTCAGATAGGCCAGCGGCGTGCCATGCATGTTGCCGCTCGGGCTTGTGGCGGGCGTATTGAAATCGGCATGCGCGTCCAGCCACAGCACGAATTGCGGGCGGCCCCGGATCTCGGCGGCGGCCAGATGGCCCGCGATACTGCCGATAGACAGGGCGTGGTCCCCGCCCAGATAGATCGGCAGCGTATCCTGCAACGCCAAATCCCGCGCCGCCCGAAACAGTGCGCGCGACCAGCCCGACACATGCGCGGGTCGGACAAGGCGATCATCCTGCATGCCCGACAGGTCAGGGGCGAGATCGCCCCGGTCCTGCACGTGATGGCCCAGCCCGGCCAGATCCTGCGCCAGACCCGCCGTGCGATAGGCGGCAGGCCCCATGGCGCAGCCGCGTCGGCCTGCACCATCCTCGATCGGGACGCCCAATAGGGTTATGTCGGTCATGCGTGGCCCTTTTGTCAGATCCAATAACCCAAATGGTATCGCGGCAGCCTGTACAAAGTGTACGCACGTCTTGCGCGATATGCGCGGCCATTCTACACAATATGTCATGTTCGATTGGCGATATGCTCATGCAATCCCTTGACGCGCTCGACCGCAGGCTGATTTCGGCCCTGCGCACCGATGGGCGCGCGCCGGTGTCGAAACTGGCCACGATCCTGGGAGTGTCGCGGGCGACGGTGCAGAACCGGCTGGACCGACTGCTCGACAGCGGGGCGGTGCTGGGCTTTACCGTGCGCGCCCGCGAAGATCACGGCGCAGACGGGGTGCAGGCGATCATGATGATCGAGGTCACCGGCCACGCCACGCTGCAGGTGATCAAACGCCTGCGCGGCCTGCCTGAACTGCGCCAACTGCATTCCACCAATGGCAAATGGGATCTGGTGGCGCGGCTGTCGGCCAGCAGCCTGCCCGAATTCGACCGCGTCCTGCGCGAGGTCCGCATGATCGAGGGGATCACCAACAGCGAAACCTCGATCCTGCTCAGCTCGGTCTGAGGGCGCGCGATCTCAGGTGAATTTGCGGAACAGCCGGGTGCGGTCAAAGGCGGCTTCGAGCTCATCGGTGCGCGCTTTGACACTGTCCCACATCAGATCCTGCACCGACGCCACCAGACATTCCACCAGCAGCATCAGCCCCAGCGACGAATCCCACGCCGAAGGCACGTCGATGCGCGCGGCAAAGCTGTGGGTGGCCAGCCGCTGAATGGGCGACCGCCACTGATCGGTGAAAAGAACAATTTCGGCACCGCGCTCATGCGCCATTTCCGCCAGCGTGAGCGTCGCGTTTTCATAGCGCCGGATGTCAAACAGGATCAGCGTGTCGCGCGCCCCCAGATCCAGCACGCAATGCGGCCAGGACGCCTGGGGCGGGATAAAGAAGACATCGGGCCGTATCATCTGCAGGTGCAGATAGAGGCTCTGGGCCAGAACCCCGCTCAGCCGTCCACCCGCGATCTGAATGCGCCGGTCGGGGTCGGAAACCCGCTGGCACAGCGCCCCAAAGGCATCGACGTCGATATGGTCCAGCGTGCTGCGCAGATTGTCACTGGCCGCTTGTGCATAGCGGTTCAGGATGTGCCCTTCGGGCAGGTCGGCAATGGGGTGGGTGCGCTTTTCGATCGGGTTCGAAATGATCTCGTGCAGCTCTTCGCGCAGGGCCGACTGAAAGGCGGGATACCCCGAAAACCCCAGTTTCTGCACCATCCGCGCCACGGTCGGGGTCGAGACATCGGCCAGCTCGGCCAGCTCGGTGATGCTGCCCAGACCGGGGATCGGATAATTGTCGAGGATCGCCGCCGCAAGCTGGCGTTCGGCGCGGGTCAGATCGTCGGCCCGGGCGATGATCTCGGCGATGGTGGGCATGGGGCGGCATCCGGCAGATGTGAATTTCAGCAGTTCTGAAGAAAATTCTACAGGGCGCAGCAGGCTGTTGTCAAAGTGAACGGAAAGAATCTTGACAGGTGGCATTGCGGTGAAGAAAGCTCTTCACCATGACACGGGGACTGACAGATATTGCATCAAAGCGGCACGATCCGGGCTTTGGTCCGGCGGCCGAGGTGATCGCGGCGGCGCCTGATCCGCAGATCCTGGTGGTGTGCGAACATGCGTCCAACCGGGTTCCGGCCGCCTTGGGTGATCTGGGGCTGAGCGCGCCGCAGCTGCAAAGCCACATCGCATGGGATCCCGGCGCCGCAGGGGTGGCGCGCGCACTGGCAGGCGCGCTGAATGCGCCGCTGGTGCTGGGGCAGATCTCGCGGCTGGTGTTTGACTGCAACCGCCCGCCCGATGCGCCCGACGCCATGCCCTCACGCAGCGAAATTCATGACATTCCGGGCAACCGCAACCTGGATGATGCCGCCCGCGCGGCACGCATCGCGGGCGTGCATGACCCGTTCCGCGCCGCCCTGAGCGAGGTCATCGCACGCCATCGTGACACGCTTCGCCTGATGGTCACGGTGCACAGCTTTACCCCCATCTATCGCGGCGTCCCGCGCAAGGTGGAACTGGGGCTGCTGCACGGGCGCGACGACCGCTTTGCCCGCGCCATGCTGGCGCAGACCCCGCCGGGCTGGGCGCATCTGACGCGCCTCAATGAACCCTATAGCGCTGCGGACGGGGTGGCGCATACGCTGGATGTGCAGGGGGCCAAGAACGGATTGCTGAGCGTGATGCTGGAGATCCGCAATGATCTGATCGCCCGAACCGGGGATCAGGATGCCTGGGGACAGGCGCTGGCGCCGTGGATTTCCGGGACACTTTCCCAAATCAGGGAAAGGGGCATCCAATGATCCGTGCAATGGCAGCCTATGTGCGTGTCGTCGATGCGGTGAATTACCGGATCGGCCGGGTGATGATGTGGGGGCTGTTCGGGATGATGGGGATCCTGCTGTGGTCTTCGATCTCAAAGACCTTCTTTCTGCCCTCGCTCTGGACGCTGGAAATGGCGCAGTTTGCCATGGTCACCTACTACCTGATCGGCGGCCCCTATGCGATGCAGCTTGGCGCGAATGTGCGCATGGATCTGTTCTATCACGACTGGAGCCCACGCCGGAAAGCCTGGGTCGACAGCTTCACGGTGCTGTTTCTGATCTTCTATCTGGGCGTGCTGTTCTATGGCGGGCTGGGATCGACCGCCTATTCGCTTGGATATTGGGGCACCAACCCGTTTGAATTCTTCGGCGGGCTGATCACCGGCAGCGAAGAGATCGGGCGCCTTGAACGATCCTCGACCGCGTGGAGGCCATTCATCTGGCCGGTCAAGGCGATCATGGTCACCGGCATCTTTCTGATGCTGCTGCAGGCCATTTCCGAGCTTTTCAAGGACATTGCCCGCCTCAGGGGCCACGACATCGGGGTGGCCCGCAGATGAGCCAGGAATACATCGCGATCTTCATGTTCGCATCCATGATGCTGATGCTGTTCACCGGCCAGCGCGTGTTTGGCGCCATCGGCGCGGTGGGGGCCATCGCCGCGCTGGCGCTGTGGGGGACGGGGGGCACCGACATCCCGTTTTCGGCGGCGATGAAGCTGATGAAATGGTATCCGCTTCTGACCCTGCCGATGTTCATCTTCATGGGCTACGTGCTGTCGGAATCGCGGCTGGCAGATGATCTTTATCGCATGTTCCACGTCTGGATGGGGCCGGTGCAGGGCGGGCTTGCCATCGGCACCATCGGGCTGATGGTGCTGATTTCTGCCATGAACGGGCTGAGCGTGGCGGGCATGGCCATCGGCGCCACGATCGCTCTGCCCGAACTGCTGCGGCGGGGCTATGACAAGATCATGGTGACCGGCGTGGTGCAGGCAGGGTCATCGCTGGGGATCCTGGTGCCGCCATCGGTGGTGCTGGTGCTTTATGCGATGATCGCGCGCCAGCCGGTCGGCCAGCTGTGGCTGGCGGGCGTGGTGCCGGGGCTGATGATGGCGGCGATGTTCATCGCCTATATCTGGATCCGCTGCCGCATCCAGCCCGAGCTTGGCCCGGCCATGGAAGACGCCCACACCGTCCCGCGCGCCGAAAAGATCCGCCTGCTGGGTGCCGGTCTGCTGCCCTTTGGCATCTTTGCCACGATGATGGTGCCCTTTGTGAATGGCTGGACATCGCTGGTCGAAAGTTCGGCCATCGGGGCGCTCGCGGCGCTGGCGGCGTCGATCCTCAAGGGGCGTATGAGCTGGGCCATTTTTGAAACCTGCACCAAGCAGACGCTGGCGATTTCATGCATGTTCATGTGGATCATCCTGGCCGCCCTGGGCTTTGGCGCGGTGTTTGACGGGCTGGGCGCGGTGCGTGCCATCGAAAACCTGTTCACCGATCAGCTGGGGCTGAACCCTTGGGTGATCCTGATCCTGATGCAGCTGAGCTTTATCGTCATGGGCACGTTCCTGGATGACACCGCCATGCTGGTCATCGTGGCGCCGCTTTATGTGCCGCTGGTGGGGGCGCTTGGCTTTGATCTGATCTGGTACGGGGTGCTTTACACGATCACCACGCAGATCGCCTATATGACGCCGCCCTTTGGCTATAACCTGTTTCTGATGCGGGCCATGGCGCCGCCGGAAATCGGCCTGCGCGACATCTACCGGTCGATCCTGCCCTTCGTGGCGGTGATGATCGTGGCGCTGGCCATCATCATGACCTTCCCCGGCATCGCCCTGTGGCTGCCCGGCGTGGTCTACGGAAATTAACCACAAGAGGCCCGCAAAGGGCACATGCAACCTGACACAGAGAGGTGATCCCATGACGACAAGACGCAATTTCCTGAAAACCGCGGGCATCGGCGCTGCGGCTGCCCCGCTGGCGGCCCCGGCACTGGCGCAATCGACCATCACCTGGCGGATGCAGACCTATGCGGGCCCGGCGCTGGCGGCCCATGTGATCGACCCTGCGATCGAGATGTTCAACAAGATCGCCGGCGACCGCATGCAGATCGAACTGTTCTACGCCGATCAGCTGGTGCCCACGGGCGAGCTGTTCCGCGCCATGCAGCGCGGCACCATCGACGCGGTGCAGTCGGATGACGATTCCATGGCATCGCCCACCGAAGTCACCGTGTTCGGCGGCTATTTCCCCTTTGCGTCGCGCTATTCGCTGGATGTGCCGGTGCTGTTCAACCAATACGGCCTGAACGAGATCTGGGACGAAGAATATTCCAAGGTCGGCGTGAAACACATCTCCGCAGGGGCATGGGATCCGTGCCATTTCGCCACCAAGGATCCGATCCGCAGCCTTGAGGATCTCAAGGGCAAGCGCGTCTTCACCTTCCCCACGGCGGGCCGCTTCCTGTCGCAATTCGGCGTGGTGCCGGTCACCCTGCCCTGGGAAGACATCGAAGTCGCCGTGCAGACCGGCGAGCTCGACGGCATCGCCTGGTCGGGCATCACCGAAGATTACACCGTCGGCTGGGCGGATGTGACGAACTATTTCCTGACCAACAACATCTCGGGCGCCTGGGCGGGATCGTTCTTTGCCAATATGGATCGCTGGAACGAACTGCCCGAAGACCTGCAGACCCTGTTCCGCGTCTGCACCGACCAGTCCCATTACTACCGCCAGTGGTGGTACTGGGGCGGCGAGGCAAGCCTGCGCGTCAATGGCGACAAGATGCAGCTGACCTCGATCCCCGATGAAGAATGGGCCCAGGTCGAAGCCGCCGCCGTCACCTTCTGGGACGAGATCGCCGCCGAAAGCGAAACCAAGGCCAAGGTGGTCGAGATCTTCAAGCGCTACAACGCCGACATGCTCAAGGCCGGTCGGCCCTATCGCTACGGCTGATCCACGCAGATCCTCGGGCGGGGCGGGCCACCGGGCCTGCCCCGTCCTTCGCATCCTTCGCGCCCTTCATGACAAGGAGACCCCGGTGTCATTGACCTTTGAAACGCTTCAGGACCTGGTCGCCACGGGTCGCATCGACACGGTTGTGGCCTGCATTGTCGACATGCAGGGCCACCTGATGGGCAAACGGTTCCATGCCGAAGCCTTTCTTGAGATCGCCCATGGGGAAACCCATTGCTGCAACTATCTGCTGGCGACCGATCTGGAAATGGCCACGCCCGATGGCTATGACGCGACCTCGTGGGAACGGGGCTATGGCGACTACATCATGAAGCCCGACCTGTCGACGCTGCGCCCCCTGCCCTGGGCCGACGGCAGCGCGATGGTGCTGTGCGACGTGATCGACCACCACAGCCACGCGCCAGTGCCCCACGCCCCGCGCGAGATCCTGAAACGTCAGGTGGCGCGGGCGCAGGCCATGGGATTTGATCCGGTGATGGCGACGGAACTGGAATTCTTCCTGTTCCAGGGCACCCATGACGCCATTGCGCGGGGGGGGTTCGAGCTCACTCCGATTTCGAATTACAACGAAGATTACCACATCTTCCAGACCTCCAAGGAAGAGCACGTGATGCGCCCGATCCGCAACCACCTGCGCGCCATGGGGGTGCCTGTCGAAGGCTCCAAGGGCGAAGCCGAGGCCGGTCAGGAAGAGCTGAACATCAAATATGCCGACGCCCTGTCCACCGCCGACCACCACACGCTGGCCAAGCACGCGGTCAAAGAGATCGCCCATCAGCACGGGGTTGCGGCCAGCTTTCTGCCCAAATGGCACAAGGACCGCGTGGGCAGCGCCAGCCATGTGCACCAGTCGCTGTGGCAGGACGGGGCCAATGCGTTCCATGACGCCGACCGGCCGCTGGCGAAATCCAGGCTGATGGATCACTACATGGCCGGGCTGATCGCCTATGCGGGCGACTACACCTGTTTCATGGCGCCCTATATCAACAGCTACAAACGCTTTGCCAAAGGCAGCTTTGCCCCCACCCAGACCGTGTGGTCGGTGGACAACCGCACCGCCGCGTTCCGGCTGTGCGGGGATGGCACGCGCGGCGTGCGCGTGGAATGCCGCATTCCGGGTGCGGACATGAACCCCTATCTGGCGCAGGCCGCGATGCTGGCCGCCGGGCTCAAGGGGATCGAAGACGAACTGCCCCTGCCCGACCCCCATGACGGCGACGCCTATGCCGACGATGCCAAACGGCACATCCCGCGCACCCTGCGCGATGCGCGCGATGCCCTGCTGGGGTCGCAGATGCTGCGCGACGCCATGGGCGACACAGTGATCGACCACTATGCCCGCGCCGCCGAATGGGAAATCGAAGAATTCGACAAGATCGTCACCGATTATGAAATCGCGCGCGGGTTCGAGCGCGCCTGACCCTCTCAACTTTTGGGGATATCCATGACCGAGGTTCTGACCTGTATCTCGCCGATCGACGGATCGGTTTTTGCCACGCGGGACACGCTGTCGGCCGATGCGGCCTTTGACGCCGTGGCGCGGGCGCGCACGGCCCAGGCCGACTGGGCCGCCCGCCCCCTGCAAGAGCGTATCGACCTGGTGCTGGCCGGTGTCGCCGCCGTGGGCGCAATGAATGACGACATCGTCCCGGAACTGGCCCGGATGATGGGCCGCCCGGTACGCTATGGCGGCGAATTCGGCGGCTTTGAAGAGCGCGCCACCCATATGGCCAACATCGCCGCCGAGGCGCTGGCCGACATCGAGGTGGGCGAAGACGCCACATTCAAACGCCTGATCAAGCGGGTGCCGCACGGGGTCGTGTTTGTGGTCGCACCGTGGAACTATCCCTACATGACTGCGATCAACACCGTGGCGCCCGCGCTGATCGCGGGCAATGCGGTGATGCTCAAACACGCGACCCAGACGCTGCTGGTGGGCGAACGCATGGCGCAGGCCTTTCACGGCGCGGGCATCCCGGCGGATCTGTTCCAGAACCTGTTCCTGAGCCACGACACCACCAACACGCTGATCGCTGGCAACGCGTTCGATTTCGTGAACTTCACCGGATCGGTGGGCGGCGGTCAGGCGATGGAGCGCGCGGCAGCCGGCACCTTTACCGGCGTGGGCACCGAACTGGGCGGCAAGGATCCCGGCTATGTGATGGAGGACGCCGATCTTGACGCGGCCGTGGACACGCTGATCGACGGGGCGATGTTCAATTCCGGGCAATGCTGCTGCGGGATCGAACGGATCTATGTGCATGACAGCCTCTATGACGACTTTGTCGCCAAGGCGATCGAGACCGTCCGGGGCTACAGGCTGGGCAACCCGCTGGATCCCGACACCACCATCGGCCCGATGGCCAATCTGCGCTTTGCCACCGAAGTGCGCGCCCAGATCGCCGAAGCGGTCGCGGATGGCGCCACCGCCCATATCGCCCCCTTTGCCGAAGATGATGGCGGCGCCTATCTGACACCGCAGATCCTGACCGGGGTCACCCATGACATGCGGGTGATGCGCGACGAAAGCTTCGGGCCTGTGGTCGGCATCATGAAGGTGTCTTCGGATGACGAGGCCATCGCGCTGATGAACGATAGCGACTTTGGCCTGACCGCCAGCCTCTGGACCCGCGATCTGGATCGCGCCATGGCGGTTGGGGATCGCATCGAAACCGGCACCGTCTTCATGAACCGGGCCGATTATCTGGATCCCGGCCTGTGCTGGACCGGCTGCAAGAACACCGGGCGTGGCGGCGGGCTGTCGGTGATCGGGTTTCACAACCTCACACGCCCGAAATCCTACCATCTCAAGAAAGTGACGGGCTAAGGCCCTTTCAGGAAAGGCAAACCCTATGTCTTTGACCGCAAACTGGTCCTATCCCACCGCCATCCGCTTTGGCGCAGGCCGCATTCAGGAACTGCCCGAGGCCTGCGCCCAGGCCGGGATCACCAAGCCCCTGCTGGTGACCGATCGCGGCCTGGCCGATCTGCCCATCACCCAGGGCGCGCTGGATGTGCTTGAGGCCGCAGGCCTTGGCCGCGCACTCTTTGCCGATGTGGATCCCAACCCCAACGAAGCCAACCTGACCGCCGGTGTGGTGGCCTTCAGATCCGGCGGGCATGACGGGGTCATCGCCTTTGGCGGCGGCTCGGGGCTGGATCTGGGCAAGATGGTGGCCTTCATGGCCGGTCAGACCCGCCCGGTCTGGGATTTCGAAGACATCGGCGACTGGTGGACCCGTGCCGATGCCGATGCGATCTATCCCAATATCGCGGTGCCCACCACCGCCGGAACCGGGTCCGAGGTCGGCCGCGCCAGCGTCCTGACCAATGCCGACACGCAGGAAAAGAAGATCATCTTTCACCCCAAGGTGCTGCCATCTGTGGTGATCGCGGATCCCGAACTGACCGTGGGCATGCCCGCCTTCATCACCGCAGGCACCGGGATGGATGCCTTTGCCCATTGCCTCGAAGCGTTCTGCAGCCCCCATTACCACCCGATGAGCCAGGGCATCGCGCTCGAAGGGATGCGTCTGGTCAAGGACAACCTGCCGCGCGCCTATGACACCCCCGACGATCTTGAGGCCCGCGCGCATATGATGTCGGCGGCGATGATGGGGGCAACGGCGTTCCAAAAGGGCCTGGGCGCGATCCATGCGCTCAGCCACCCGATCGGCGCAATCTATCACACCCATCACGGCACCACCAATGCGGTGGTGATGCAGGCGGTGCTCGATGCCAACCGCCCGGCCATCGCAGACCGTCTGGCCATGGCGGCGCGCTATCTGGGGATCGACGGCGGGTTTGACGGGTTCTACGCCTTTGTGGGCGATCTGAACGCCAGGCTGGGCATCCCTGCGGATCTGGCCGCACTGGGTGTGACCAACCCCGACCGCGCCGCGATCCTGCAAGGCGCGCTCAAAGACCCGTCCTGCGGCGGCAACCCCATCGAGATGACCGAAGACTACACCAACGCCCTGCTCGACCGGGTGCTTTAAGGGGTACAAACGGCGCGGAACCTGCCCAGGTTCCGCGCCCTCAACAAGGCGCGCCGGGTGCCGATGCAGGGTGAACGCCACAAGGCGCGAAGAACGGGGCCATCGTCGCAAGCATCAAACCAGAATGCGACAACTCGCAATCGGACGTATGACTAGCTTAGGTGTTTAGTCCCAGCGTGTGGTGGGTTGGGTCGACATTGAATCGCTCTGGTTCTGATGTCCAGATTTTGCAGGTGTATTCGAACGGTGTGAGGCCTTGGAGCGTCTTCAATCGGCGTGCGTAGTTGTAGGCTGCGATGAAATCGGTGACGTGCGTTTCAAGCTGGGAATGGGTGTCATAGTGATACCGCTTGACCGTCGCCTCCTTGATCGTCCGGTTCATCCGCTCGACCTGCCCATTGGTCCAGGGGTGGTTCACCTTGGTCAGCCGGTGATCGATCTCATGTTCGCGACAGACGCGGTCGAAGACGTGTTCGAATGCCGATGTATCCTGCTTGCGATTGGTGAACTGGATGCCGTTGTCGGTCAGGATCGTGTGAATCTTGTAGGGTACAGCTACGATAAGATTGCGCAGGAATTGAGCCGCGATCATCTTGCCCGCCCGTTCATGCAGTTCAACATAAGCGAACTTGGAGGTGCGGTCGATGGCCACGAACAGGCGGATTTTACCCTCACCGGTTCGAACTTCCGCGATGTCGATATGGAAATACCCAATCGGGTAGCGCTTGAACTTCTTCTTCGGTTTGTCGCCTTCGACCTCCGGTAGCCGACTGATCTGATGCCGCTGCAGGCATCTGTGCAGCGACGACCGCGTCAGATGCGGGATGGTCGGCTGTAAAGCGTAGAGGCAGTCATCCAACGGCAGCAAACTGTGCCGCCGGAAAGCAACGATGACGGCCTCCTCTTCGATGCTGAGAACCGTGGAATGGGCCTCCTTCGGCCCCATAGCAGCGTCTTGAACGCTGTCACGCTTGCGCCACTTTGCGACGGTCTTGACGTTGATGCCCAGTTCCCGGCTCAGCGCCGCGTTCGAAGCTTTTGATCGCTGTATGAGAGCTCGGACGGCGTGCGTGGTCTTGGCGCTCCCGTGAAGAATTTGTCCCATAGTGCATCCTTCTGATGGTCACAGATCAGTAGACCACCACACACTGGGACTAAACACCAGTTATGCCGGTCGCTCCCAAAGCTGAAGGGCTATGCCTAAGCACGCCTTTCACCATTCGCCCGTTCTTTGATCATCATAACGAGGTATCCTCGAGACTTGAATTTGGCCTTAACGCGAACGACCTCTCAATCGACCACTTTGAGTACCTTCGAGATGATGATCAATTGTCACACACAGCGATTTCTGAAGGGAATACGTTCGCCATAGGGGGTGAAAACTTCGAACGGCTTTCCGCAGCATGGACCGAGACTGGGACGGAGGTGCTGAACCGCTTCATGACGCAACTATCGCCTATAGCGCCCAATCCGCCCGGCACAGTCATCTGAACGCCATCGCAGTGCGGCACACCGCACCCTGCGATGCCGCCACACCTCAGGCGCGTTTTTCGTCCAGGTTGGCGACGCCAAGCGTGTCGAGCACCTTGGCTTCGATCTGTTCGGCGTTCATCGCGGCCACCGCGTACATGTCTTCGGGGCTGGCCTGGTCGATGAAAATGTCCGGCAGCACCATCGAGCGGAATTTGAGCCCGCCGTCGAACACGCCCTCATCGGCCAGAAACTGCGCCACATGGCTGCCAAAGCCGCCCACGGCGCCTTCTTCGATGGTGATCAGGGCCTCGTGATCGGCCGCCAGCTGACGGATCAGATCTTCGTCCAGCGGCTTGGCAAAGCGGGCATCGGCCACCGTGATGGGCAGACCGCGCGCGGCCAGTGCCTCGGCCGCGTTTTCGACCTCGGACAGGCGGGTGCCAAAGGACAGCACCGCAACCCGGCCGCCATCACGGATGATGCGGCCCTTGCCGATCTCAAGCACTTCGCCGCGTTCGGGCAGATCCACCCCGACCCCTTCGCCGCGCGGATAGCGGAACGCGATGGGCCCTGTGTCATGGGCCGCAGCGGTGGCGACCATATGCATCAATTCGGCCTCGTCAGCGGCGGCCATCACCACCATGCCCGGCAGATTGGCCATAAAGCCGATGTCGAAACTGCCCGCATGGGTGGCCCCATCGGCCCCCACCAGCCCGGCACGGTCGATGGCAAAGCGCACCGGCAGGCGCTGCAGCGCCACGTCGTGCACCACCTGATCATAGCCCCGCTGCAGGAATGTCGAATACATCGCGCAGAACGGCTTTAGCCCCCCCGCCGCCAGCCCGGCGGCAAAGGTCACCCCGTGCTGTTCGGCAATCCCCACATCAAAACAGCGGCTGGGAAAGCGTTCGGCAAAGAGGTTGAGCCCGGTCCCGTCCGGCATCGCCGCCGTCACCGCGCAGATCTTGTCGTCACGGGTGGCTTCGGCCACCAGCGTATCGCCAAAAACCTTGGTATAGCTGGGCGCGTTCGACGGCGCCTTGTGCTGCTTGCCCGTGACCACATCAAAGCGCGCGGTGGCGTGACCGCCGTCACGGGCGCTTTCGGCGGGGGCATAGCCCTTGCCCTTTTTGGTGACCACATGGATCAGGATCGGCCCGCGCGCGCGCGACTTGACGGTGCGCAGGACCGGCAACAGCTGGTCCATGTCATGCCCGTCGATGGGGCCGAGATAGGAAAAGCCAAGCTCTTCGAACAGGGTGCCGCCCACGGCCATGCCCTTGAGCATTTCCTTGGCGCGCTTGGCCCCTTCCTGGAAGGGTTCCGGCAACAGCGAAATCGCGCCCTTGGCCGCCGCCTTGAGATCCTGGAACGGCTCTTCGGCGTAAAGGCGCGACAGGTAGGATGACAGCGCGCCCACGGGGGGGGCGATGCTCATTTCATTGTCATTGAGGATGACGATCAGCCGCTTTTTCAGGTGGCCTGCATTGTTCAGCGCTTCGAACGCCATGCCCGCGCTCATGGCACCATCGCCAATCACCGCAATCGCATCACCCAGCCCTTCGGGCACGACACCGCCCAGATCCCGCGCCACGGCAAAGCCAAGGGCGGCCGAAATCGACGTCGAGCTATGGGCCGCGCCAAACGGGTCATAGGGGCTTTCCGAGCGTTTGGTGAACCCGCTCAGCCCGTCCTTTTGCCGCAGGGTGCGGATGCGGTCGCGGCGTTCGGTCAGGATCTTGTGCGGATAGCACTGGTGCGACACGTCCCAGATGATCTTGTCGCGGGGCGCGTCGAACACCGCATGCAGGGCGACGGTCAGTTCCACCACCCCCAGCCCGGCGCCCAGATGGCCCCCGGTTTCGGACACGGCCGAAATGGTTTCGCTGCGCAGCTCGTCTGCGACGCGGGCCAGTTCGGCATCGGAAAAGGCCCGCAGATCGGCGGGGCGGCTGACACGGTCAAGCAGCGGAGTGTCCGGACGGTTCGACATGGTGCTGATCCTTTCGCGGCCCTGTGGCCACCGGTTTAGCTGTCGCGCGAGATAACGAAGCGGGCGGCGTCCTTCAAGACTGTGGCACCCGAACCAAAGCCGTCAAGGGCCGCGCAGGCCTGATCGACCAGATCCGACGCCCGCGCCCGCGCCCCGTCGAGCCCCAGAAGCGACACGAATGTGGCCTTGCCCGCATCGGCATCCTTTTGCAGGCGCTTGCCGGCCAGGGCGGCATCACCGGTGACATCCAGAATGTCGTCAGCGATCTGGAAGGCCAGCCCAAGCGCCTGCGCATAGGCCCCGAGCGGTGTCGGATCCGCCCCGGCCAGCCGCGCGCCTGCTTCGGCCGACCAGCCGATCAGCGCCCCGGTCTTGCCCGCCTGCAGACGGGTGATCTGTTCCAGCGTCAGCGGATCGGCGGCGGTTTCGGCGGCAATGTCCAGCGCCTGCCCCAGCACCATCCCCTGCGCCCCGCTGGCACGCGCCAGGCTCAGCGTCAGATCGGCGCGCACCTCTGCGCTGCCGCAATCGGGATGGGCCACCAGTTCAAAGGCCAGCGTCTGCAGCGCATCGCCGGCCAGAACGGCGGTGGCGTCGTCCCATTTCACATGAACGGTGGGTTCGCCGCGCCGCAGGTCGTCGTCATCCATGCAGGGCAGATCGTCATGCACCAGGCTATAGGCATGCAGCGCCTCGATCCCCGTGGCAGGCCAGATCGCGCGCGCGGCATCCACCCCGTGCAGGCGTGCTGATTCCAGCACCAGAAACCCGCGCAGCCGTTTGCCACCGCGCGTGGCATGCCCCATGGCCTGCACCACCGGCACCGCGTCAAACGCGGCCAGCACATGATCAAACTGCCGCTGAATGGCGGCGGCGTCCCGAGCAATCTGGTCGTGAAACACTAGAGACCTTCGACCGCCTGTGTCCCCTGGGGCTGCCCATCGGCATTCAGCGTGATGGCCGCGACCTTTTCTTCGGCCTCTTTCAGCTTGGCCTCGCAGCGGGCCTTGAGCTTGGCGCCCCGGTCATAGAGGGCGATGGACGCCTCAAGCGCCACATCGCCGCGTTCGAGCTGGTCAACCACCTGCTCAAGCGCGCGCATCGCGTCTTCAAAGCTCATTTCGTCGATCGGGGTGTCGGTCATGTTCCGGCCTTCATCAGTTCTTGCACATGGGCGCGGGCCGAGGCCGCAAGCGCGGCCAGATCATAGCCGCCTTCAAGCATCGACACCACACGCCCCCCGCAGATGTCATCGGCAATGTCACAGATGCCGCGGGTGATCCATGCGAAATCATCTTCGGTCCAGTCCAGCGTGGCCAGCGGATCGTCGCGATGGGCGTCAAAGCCGGCGGACATCACGATCAGTTCGGGGGCAAAGGCCCGCAGCCGGGGAAAGACTTCGGCCTCATAGACCTGCCGCATATGCGCCCCGTCACTGCCACCGGGCAGCGGCAGGTTGACGATCTGCCCATGCGCCCCGTCTTCGTCGCGACGTCCCGATCCGGGAAACAGCGGCATTTCCTGACTGGTGATCAGCAGCGCGCGCGGTTCGTCCCACAGCAGATCCTGGGTGCCATTGCCGTGATGCACGTCGAAATCCACCACCGCCACGCGCGACAGCCCGTGATGATCCAGCGCGTGTTTCACCGCAATCGCCACGCTGCCGAAGAAACAGAACCCCATGGCGGTGTCGGTTTCGGCGTGATGGCCCGGCGGGCGCACGGCGCAAAAGGCGTTCTGCACCTCTCCGCCCAGCACCATGTCCACCGCGCGCACCCCGGCCCCGGCCGCGCGATAGGCCGCCGTCAGCGATCCCGGCGACAGGAACGTATCGCCATCAATGGCGGCAAAGCGGTTCACCGGCGCGGCGTCGCGCAGATCGGCCACGTAGCGCTCGGGATGCACGCGCAGCACATCCGCATCGGCCGCCAGCGGCGCGCGCACGCGGGTCAGGTCCAGAGGTTCCAGCGCGTGCAGCACATGGGCCAGCCGCGCCACCCGTTCGGGATGGCCTTCGGGGGTCACGTGCTCGAGGCAGTCGGCATGTGTGATCAGGGCAGTTGTCATGGGCGGCACGCTAGCAACCGCATGGGCGCGGGGCAATGGCCAAGCGGGCGGATGGGGGCCTAGTCAAAGGCACGCAGCATCGCCATGACATGCGCCCGTGCCGATGTGGCCAGCGCATCCAGATGATACCCCCCTTCCAGCACCGACACGACCCGCCCGCCACAGGCGGCGCGCGCAATGGCGCACAGGTTGCGGGTCAGCCAGTCGAAATCATCCGCCAGCCAGTTGAGTTCGGCCAGCGGGTCATCTCGATGGCCATCGAACCCCGCCGAGATCAGCACCAGATCGGGGTCGAACGCCCGCAGGCGCGGGAACACCAGGTCGATATAGGCCTGCCGCATCTCGGCCCCGGCGCTGCCGGGCGGCAGCGGGACATTGAGCACACTGTCATGGGGCCCGCGATCTTCCGCGCACCCCGATCCGGGCCAGAGCGGCGCCTGATGGCTGCTGACAAACAGGCAGCGCGGATCGTCCCAGAGCAGGCTTTCGGTGCCATTGCCATGATGCACGTCGAAATCCACCACCGCCACGCGGGCGGCCCCGTGATGGTCCAGCGCATGGCGCGCGGCCAGCGCCACATTGCCAAAGACGCAGAACCCCATGGCCTGATCGCGCAGCGCATGGTGGCCCGGCGGGCGCATGGCCACAAAGGCATTGCCGACCGCGCCCGTCATCACCAGATCCACCCCCAGACGCGCAGCGCCCACCGCCCGCATCACCCCCCCGAGAGAGGTCGCAGACAGCGCCGTTTCGTCTTCGCGATCCGCATCAAGCGGGGTGAACCCGGTTTCGGGAATGGCGCTTTGGATGTGATCCACATAGGCCCGGTCATGCAGCAGCGCGATCTGGTCGGGCGTGGCCATGGGGGCAGGGTGGCGCGCCAGCGGCAGATCTTCGAGCGCGCGCAGCACCTCGTCGAGGCGCGCCACCCGCTCGGCGCAACGCCGGGGCGTCTGATGCAGCAGCCCGTCGGGATGGGTGATCAGAGCGGTCGTCATGCGGGCATCGCGCGGATCAGTCGGGCGTCAGCATATAGCCCGCGCCGCGCACCGTCTGCAGATAGCGCGGGCGTTTGGGATCGGGCTCGATCTTGCGCCGCAGCCGGGTGATCTGCACATCCACCGCGCGTTCCTGCGCCTGTCCGCGATCGCGGCCCAGATCTTCGACCAGCTTGCTGCGGCTGACCGCTTCGCCGGGGCAGGACGAAAAGATCCGCATCAGCTGGCTTTCGGTGGCGGTCAGGCGCACCAGATCGTCGCCATCCCACATTTCGCCCCGTTCGATGTCATAGCGGATCTGGCCCAGCATGAGCATCTTGGGCGCGGTGTCTTCAGCGCTGGTTTCGGGCATGCGCCGCAGGATCGCGTTGATCCGCAACAAAAGCTCGCGCGGTTCAAAGGGTTTGGCCAGATAGTCATCGGCCCCCGCTTCGAGCCCTTCGATCCGGTCGCCGGTTTCACCCTTGGCAGTCAGCAGCAGGATCGGCGTGGCATGGGTTTCGCGCAACGAACGGGTCAGGCTCAGCCCGTCTTCGCCCGGCATCATCACATCCAGCACGATCAGATCGAAATCCAGCCCTTCCAGCACCCGCCGGGCATGGGCTGCGTCGCGCGCCGCAGTGACCAGAAACCCGTTGCGCATCAGGAATTTCTTGAGCAGATCGCGGATGCGTTCATCGTCATCGACAATCAGCAGATGGGCATCAAGATCAATCATGGGGCGGGATCCCGCAGCTTGGCATAGGCGCGGCGCATGTCGGGGTCCATCATCGCTTCGAGCACCTGACGAAACCCTGACACGGCCTCGGGGCCTGCGGATTTGTAGGCGCTGCGCATGCGGCTGCGCTGTGCATCCGACAGGCGCGATTCCAGCCCGCGACCCGCTTCGGTGAGAAACAGATGGCGTTCGCGCTTGTCACGGGTGCCCACACGGCTTTCGACCAGACCATCAGAAATCAATGTGCGCAGCACCCGGTTGAGCGATTGTTTGGTCACCCCCAGAAGCGCCAGCAGGTTGTTCACCGTGGTGCCCGGCGCGCGGTTGATGAAATGGATCGCCCGGTGATGGGCGCGGCCATAGTCGAGATCGCTCAGGATCCAGTCGGGATCGGCGGTAAAGCCGCGATAGGCGAAATACATCGCCTCGATCCCCTGCCGCAATTGTTCGTCCGTCAGGAACAGAAGGGTTTCCCCCCCGAAGGCCTGCGAACCGCGTGTTTCGCCCATGGTCCGTGTTTCACCCTGGTTCAGATCATCACATTTCCCGGCAGCATATGTCAGCCTTGTTGACATTCCAATAGCAGAGCGGTATCGAATCGCGATTTTTGCGCAACTTTATGACCGGATCGGCCATATCGAAGCAACATTTGAAACCGCATGCCCTAGGAGATGGTAAGATGGCAGCGTATGATGATCGCGACGGCAAGATCTGGATGGATGGCAAACTGGTGGATTGGCGCGATGCCAATGTACATATCCTGACCCATGCGATGCACTATGCCAGCTCGGTCTTCGAAGGCGAGCGCGCCTATGGCGGCAAGATCTTCAAGAGTCTGGAACACACCGAGCGCCTGAAGGCGTCGGCGCAGATGATTGATTTCGAGATCCCCTACAGCGTCGAAGAGATCGAGGCCGCCAAGGCCGAGGTCATGGCCGCAAGCGGGCTGTCGGACGCCTATGTGCGCGCGGTCGCATGGCGCGGCGCGGGCGAAGACATGGGGGTCGCATCGGCCAAGAACCCCGTGCGCATGGCCGTCGCCGCATGGGAATGGGGCGCGTATTATGGTGACGCGAAATACAAGGGCGCCAAGCTGGACATTTCCAAGTGGAAGCGCCCCAGCCCCGAAACCATCCCCAGCCACGCCAAGGCGGCCGGGCTTTACATGATCTGCACCATGTCCAAGCACGCGGCCGAGGCCAAGGGCTGTTCGGACGCGATGATGTTCGACTATCGCGGCTATGTGGCCGAAGCGACGGGCGCAAACATCTTTTTTGTCAAGGATGGCGAGGTCCACACCCCCCTGCCCGACTGCTTCCTGAACGGCATCACGCGCCAGACGGTGATCGGCATGCTCAAGGAGCGCGGCGTTACGGTGCATGAGCGCCACATCATGCCTGATGAGCTGGAGGGGTTCGAGCAGTGCTGGCTGACCGGCACCGCCGCCGAGGTGACCCCGGTGGGCGAGATCGGCGATTACCGGTTCGAGGTCGGTGCCCTGACCCGCGAGATCGCCGAAAGCTATGAACAGCTGGTGCGCGCCTGATTGTGATTTCGGTTGGAGGGGGCGCTGCCCCCTCTGGCTGCGCCATTCACCCCCGAGGTATTTTTCGCCACAAAGAAGGGCAAAGGACGCTTCGGCTCAGGCACCCGGTTCTTCGGCAAGCAGGGCGGCAAGCCCGCGGCGATAGTCGGGATAGAGCAGGTCGACCCCCAGTTCGGTTTTGATGCGGTCGTTCCGCACGCGTTTGCTTTCGGCGTAGAAGCTGCGCGCCATGGGGGTCATGTCGGCGCTGTCGAAGGGCTCTTCGGGGGGCAGCGGCAGGCCCAGAAGCTGCGCGGCATGGGCGATCACGTCCTGCGGCGGCGCCGGGTCATCATCGCACAGGTTGTAGATCGCGCCCGCGTTGGGGCGCTGGATCGAGGCGTCGAGCACCTGCGCGATGTCGTCCACATGGATGCGCGAAAACACCTGCCCCGGCTTGATGATGCGGCGCGCGGTGCCTTTGCGCACCTTGGCAAAGGGGCCGCGGCCGGGCCCGTAGATGCCGGCGAGCCGGAAGATATGCAGCGGCAGATCCGGGATCGCCTGCCAGGCGGTTTCGGCATTGACCCGCCAGCGCCCGCGCCGGGTGGACGGGGTCAGAGGCGTGGTTTCATCGACCCATCCGCCCTGATGGTCGCCGTAGACGCCGGTGGTCGAGAGGTATCCCACCCAGGCGAACTGACCCGCGCGGGCGGCGATGTCATCCCCGAGCGCCCGCAGCACCGGATCACCATCGGCATCGGGTCCAGCCGAGATCAGCAGGTGGGTGACGCCATCAAGGTCGATCCCCGAGCCCGGCCAGATCACCGGCGTGATGCCGGTCCGGGCCAGCGCGGCGGCCTTGTCGGCGCTGCGGGTGGTGCCGGTGATCTGCCAGCCCCGATCCAGCAGGCGCGGCGTCAGCGCGCGCGCGGAAAACCCGTGACCAAAGGACAGCAGATGCTTGGACATGTCGGCCCCCGAAAGCAGTTCAGCCCCCGAGGCTTAGCATCCCGCGCAGGCAGGCGCAAAGGCTGGGGCTAGCGCCCTTTCCACACCGGATCACGCTTTTCGGCAAAGGCGCGGGCGCCTTCAAGCTGATCTTCACTGTCATAGAGGCGATCGACGCTGCGCAGCTGTCGTTTGGTGATGCGGTTCATGGCGTCCTGGAATTTGGCATCTTCGGCATCGCGCACAATGTCCTTGATCGCGGCATAGACCAGAGGCGGGCCGCTGGCGAGCAGCCGCGCCAGATCCCAGGCGCGCGGCATCAGTTGATCGGGGGGCAGGATTTCGTTGACGAGGCCCCAGCGATGGGCCTCGGGCGCGTCGAACCACCGACCGGTCAGCAGCAGCTCCATCGCGATGTGATAGGGGATGCGTTTGGGCAGCTTGACGCTGGCGGCATCCGCCACCGTGCCGGACCGGATTTCAGGCAGCGCAAAGCGCGCATGGTCAGCCGCAAGGATCATGTCCGCGCTCAGCGCCAGTTCCAGCCCACCGCCACAGGCGATGCCGTTCACCGCCGCGATCACCGGTTTGTTGAGGTCGCGCAGCTCTTGCAGCCCGCCGAAGCCGCCAACGCCATAGTCGCCATCCACCGCGTCGCCATCGGCGGCGGCCTTGAGATCCCAGCCGGGGCAGAAGAACCGATCGCCCCCGCCGGTGACGATGGCCACCCGCAGATCGGGATCGTCGCGAAAGGCGGCAAAGGCGCGGCCCATCTCGCGGCTGGTGGCCAGGTCGATGGCATTGGCCTTGGGCCGGTCCAGGACCAGCTCGAATATGGCGCCCTCGCGCCGGGTTCTGATGACGTTGCTCATGGGTCTCCCTTTCGGATCAGCGCATCTGCGGCAACCGCCCGGGCGGGCGTGCAGATCAGCGGGTTGATCTCGATCTCGTCGATCTGGCCTGCGTGGTCGTGCAGATAGGTGGACAGCGCCCGCACGGTCCGCAGGATGGCGGCGCGGTCCGCCGGGGGCTGGCCGCGATAGCCGCGCAGCAGCGGTGCGATGCGCAGCCCATCCAGGGCCGCGCTGACCGATGCATCGCTGGCCGGCAGCAACAGCGACACGCTGTCCTGCAAGATCTCGGTCTGCACGCCGCCCGCCGCCAGCGTCAGCACAAAGCCATGGGCCGGGTCGCGCACCACCCCGATCAAGAGCTCGGCCAGGCCACCGGTGATCATCTCTTCGATCAGCACCGGGGGCCCAAGATCGGAGATGACCCCGCCCAGATCCGCATGCGCCACGTTCAGCCGCACCAGCCCTGCTTCGGATTTATGCGCCGCCCCCATCCCCTTGACCGCAAAGGGCCCGTCGCGCCCCACAGCCCAGGCCTGGGCGGCGGCCACATCGTCAGCTACGCACAGCGCAGGCACGTCGACGCCAGTTGCGGCCAGCGCGGCCTTGGCGCGGGCTTCGTCCAGCAGGTGCACCCCCTTTGGCGCAGGGGCCAGCCACAACGGCGCGGCCGGCTCGGGCATGGGCTGGCTGGCGATGCGAATGGCATCAAGCGCTTCGGCCAGCCCGCAAAAGGGCACGACACCTCCCGCCATCAGCTCCTGCGCCACATCGGGCGGCATCAGTTCGGGCATGGACGCCACCACGCCAAAGGCCCGCCCCGTCAACGCCACCACCTGCAGCGCGGCGCGGGTGGCAAAGGTCCAGTCCTGCGGATCGGTATGGGGGTAGTCCACCACCGACAGGGTCATGCCCAGATCGTCGCGGGTCATCGCCGCCCAGGCCCGCGCCATGGCATCGGCATCGCGCCAGATATAGGTGTGGTAATCCAGCGGATTGGCCAGCGCCACCATCGGGCCCAGCACGGCGCGCAGGTCATCATGCTGTGCAGGCGCAAGCGCCGGCAGCGCCAGCCGGCGCTGCAGCGCCATGTCGGCAACCAGGCTGGCCTCGCCCCCCGAACAGCTGATCGACGCGATGCGCGGCGTCCCCAGACGCCCGCGCAGATGCATGAGCTTGAGCAGCTCGACAAAGACCGGCAGATCATCGGCCCGCAGGATCCCCAGCCGCGCCAGCAGCGCCCCCGCCCCGGCATCCCCCCCGGCAAGCGACGCGGTATGCGACACCGCCGCCGCCTGCGCCTGCTCGGACCGCCCGACCTTGAGCGCAACCAAGGGCACCCCCCGCACCCGTGCCCGCGCGGCCAGCGCCTCCCAGGCGCGCAGATCACCAAACCCCTCGACATGCAGCCCGATGGCCGTGATCCGGGGATCATCAAGCAGTGCCATCGCCAGATCGGCCTGCCCCAGCACCGCCTGATTGCCACAGGCCACCGTCATGGCAATGGGCAAGGCCCGCCGCTGCATCGTCAGGTTGATCGCGATATTCGATGATTGCGTCAGGATCGCCACACCGCGCGCCACCGGTTGCATCCCGTGCTGATCCGGCCAGACCGCAACCCGGTCCAGCGCGTTGACGAACCCATAGCAATTGGGCCCCAGCAATGGCATCTCTCCCGCCGCAGCAACCAGCGCCGCCTGCAGATCGGCGCCCGCCGCATCTTCGGCCCCGGCTTCGGAAAAGCCCGATGCAAAGCAGACTGCATCGCCCGCCCCCATGGCCGACAGCGCGCGCACGGCCTCGACCGTGGCATGGCGGTTGACCGCGACAAAGGCCGCATCCGGCGCCCCCGGCAGATCGGCAATGCGCGCCACGGCCGCCTCTCCGCCCAGCTCGCTCCGGTGGGGATGCACCGGCCAGATCGGCCCGGCAAACCCCATCGCCCGCGCCTGACGGATCAGCGCCGCCCCCCAGGCGCCGCCGCCGATCACCGCCAGGCTCTTGGCGCCAAACAATCGCGACAGCGCGCTCATGTGGCTTCTTTGTGGCCAAAAATACCTAAATCCCGGCCCCTCCTCATGCGCCGAGCGCCCGCAGCAGCGCGCGCGAAATGATGTGGCGCTGGATTTCGCTCGTGCCATCCCAGATCCGCTCGACCCGCGCGTCGCGCCAGAACCGCTCGAGCGGGTAGTCCTCCATCAGCCCCATCCCGCCATGGATCTGCAGGGCCGCATCGGTGACGCGTGCCAGCACCTCGCTTGCGTAAAGCTTGGCCGACGCAATCTCGCGTTCGGCAGGCAGCCCCCGGTCCAACCGATCCGCCGCCGCCAGCGTCAGCAGATCGGCGGCGTCAATTTCGGTGATCATGTCGGCAATCTGGAACGACACGCCCTGAAACCGGCCGATGGGCTGGCCGAACTGGGTGCGCGTGGCCGCATAGTCCAAGGCATAGTCAAACACCCGTCGCGCCCGCCCCACCGACATCGCCGCCACCGTCAGGCGCGTGGCATAAAGCCAGCTGTTCATCACCTCGAACCCGCCATCCACGGCCCCGAGCACCTGAGCATCCGGCAGCCGACAATCGTCAAATTCCAGGATCATGTTGTGATAGCCACGATGACTGACCGACCGATAGCCATCACGGATCGTGAACCCCGGATGCCCGCGATCGACCAGAAAACAGGTGATGCGCTTTTTCGGCCCTTTGGGCGTCTGATCCTCGCCAGTGGCGACAAAGACGATGACAAAATCCGCATGTTCGGCGCCCGAGATGAAATGCTTGGTCCCGTTCACCACCCAGTCGCCGCCGTCGCGTGTCGCGGTGCAACTCATGCTGCGAATGTCCGACCCCGCGCCGGGCTCGGTCATGGCCAGCGCATCCATCCGCACGCCGCGCACCGCCGGCATCAGATAGCGCTCGATCTGATCGCCGGTGCAGGCCATCAGGATGTTCTGGGGCCGGCCAAAGAAATGCGTCAGCGCCATGGATCCGCGCCCCAGCTCGCGTTCGACCAGCGCAAATTCGCGATGGCTCAGCCCCGCACAGCCGACGCTTTGGGGAAAATTGCAGGCATAAAAGCCCAGCTCGATCGTCTTGCGGCGGATGTCATCGGCGATCTCGTCGGGCACTGCGCCGCTGCGTTCGACGAGATCCTCGTGCGGATAGATCTCGCGCTCGACAAAGCTGCGCACGGTGGCGGCGATCATCTCGTCTTGCTCGGTCAACCCGTATTGCATCGCAGGCCCCTTCCCTCACCCTTGGGTCAAGGATGCCGGGGCTTGCGCTGCGTCATCATGCGCGATTAGATCGAAATCATGCCAGTCTGGTCCAAATCAAACGCCGCAACGCAGCAGATCGGGGTGCTGCTGTTTGACGGGTTTTCCAATCACTGCCTGGCCAATCTGCTGGAACCGCTGCGCGCGGCCAACCGGTTTCTGGGGCGCGACAGCTATCACTGGCAGATCCTGAGCCTGAACGGAGACCCCATCACATCCTCAAGCGGGCTGACGCTGCAGGCCGACGCCGCGCTGGCCGATGCGGGCGGCGATCTGCTGGCGCTGATCCCGTCCTATGACTATGAACGCCACCTGGCGGGGCCTGCGCTGCGGATGGCGGCACGGCGCTTTGCGGTGATGGCCGGGCTTGATACCGGGGCCTGGCTGATGGCGGCGGCGGGGTTGCTGGACGGGCACCGCGCCACCATCCACTGGGATGAGTTCGACCGCTTTGCCGAGCGCTTCCCCGAGATCGACGCCCAGCGCGCCCGCTTTGTCATCGACGGGCGGCGCATCACCTGTTCGGGTGCGATGACCGCGTTTGATCTGGTGCTGCATCTTCTGGCCGACGCCCATGGTCAGGCGCTGGCGCTGGATGTGGCGCAGCTTTTTGTGAGCCCCGGTCAGGATCAGGTCGCATCGCGCAGCGCGCCGGTGACGCGGGCGCTGGCGCTGATGCGGGGCAATCTGGAACATCCGCTCAGCATCGCCGAGATTGCCCGCCGCGCGGGGCGCCCGCAAAAATGGCTCGAGCAACGCATGCAGCGGGATCTGGGCGCCGCCCCGCGCCGGGTCTATCAACGGCTGCGGCTGGCACATGCGCGCAAGCTGGTCACCGAAACCGAACTGCCGGTGTCCGAAATTGCCCTGCGCAGCGGCTATGGCGATGCCAGCAGCTTTACCCGTGCCTTTCGCCGCGAATTCGGCGCCGCGCCGCGTGCCCTGCGCGCGGGGCTATCGGGGGCGTGACGGCACCCAGGCATAGCCGTCGCCATCCAGGATATAGGCTTCGCGCAGGCCGTGGGGCTTGTCGGTCGGGGCCTGCAACACCGTGGCTTGCGGCACCGCCCCGGCCCGCGCCACCGCCGCGTCGGGGTCGCTGTCGTAAAGCCGGATCTCGATCCCCGCACCGCGCGGCGGGGCATCGGGCAAGAGCCCCAGCAGCGGGTTGGCGTGATAGGTTCCGTCGCTATGGATCTGAAACACCTGATCGCCATAGCGCAGAATGGCAAAATCCGCCGTGGGCTGATGCGCCGTCATGCCGAAGACCGCGATCAGAAAATCGCAGCTCGCCCCCACGTCGCGCACCAGCAGGTTCAGGCCGATCCCGCGCAGAGACCGGCCAAACCCATCCGCATCAATGCGGTCGTAGTCGGTCGGGTCATTCGGCAAGGCGGTTGCCATCTGCATCAATCAGCAGCTGCCCGTTTTCCTTTTCATACGGCGCCGTCGGCCAGGTTTCGAGCAGATCAAGCACCTCGCCCGACGGGCGGCACAGCTTGACCCCTTTTGCGCAGGCCACGATGGGGCGGTTCACCAGCACCGGGTGTTCGATCATCGCATCCAGCAGGGCGTCATCGGACACATCGGGGTCCAGCAGGCCCAGCTCTTCGGCGGGGGATTTGGTCGTGCGCAGCGCAGCGCGCGGGGTCAGATCGGCGGCGGCAAACAGGGCCAGCAATTGCGGGCGGGTCCAGCCGGTGTCGAGGTATTCGATCACCTCGGGCGCATAGCCCGCATCCCGCACGATCCGCACCACATTGCGCGATGTCCCGCAGGCGGGGTTGTGATGAATGACGATGTTCATGCTCGGTCTCCGGCGTTGATCCTGTGACAGCTGCCTAGCCGAGATCGGGATTCGACAAAAGCACATGTGCGGCCGGGGGCTTGCCGGACCTCAATTTAACCGATACGTTAATTAACGAAATGCAGAAACACGAATCCCCCCTGCCCGCCCTCTTTGCCGCCCTGGGTGACCCGGTGCGCTTTGCCATCACCGAACGCCTGCTGACCCAGGGCGCCCAAAGCGCCGGGGCCCTGCAGGATGTGGCCGAGATTTCCGCCCCTGCGGTGTCGCGCCACCTCAAGGTTCTGCGCAACGCAGGTCTGGTGACCCAGACGGTGGATGGCCCGCGACGGATCTATGCGGTGAACCCGCAGGCGGTCGGCCAGCTCAGCCGCTGGATCGGGGGGCATGAAGCCTTCTGGGCACCCAGCCTCGACCGGCTGGCGGCCCTGCTGGATGAAAAGGACAGCACGCCATGACAACCCTGACGCTGACCCGCCATTTCAATGCCCCGCCCGACAAGGTCTTTGCCGCCATCACCCGCAGCGATCATCTGCTGACCTGGTGGGGCCCCGAATCCATGTCCCTGCCCGAACATGACCTGCGCTTTGACCGTCTGGGCCCTTGGTATTCGGTGATGATGAACAGCGACGGGGACCGCTACAAGGTGTCGGGGCAGGTCACCCATGTGGATCCGCCGCATTCGGTGGGCTTTACCTGGGCCTGGCATGACGAACAGGACCGGCGCGGCGTCGAAAGCCATGTGACCATGCGGCTGGTGCCTGCCCAATCCGGCGGCACCGACTTTACCCTGACCCATGCAGACCTGCCCGATGATGACACGGCCGCCAATCACGAAACCGGCTGGACATCGTCGCTGCGCAAACTGCAGGCGCTTTTTGCCTGAACGATCCCTTCCCCTGTTCCACAACCAGATCGGAGAGACGGACAATGCCAAGGTTCATGTATGTGTTTCACGGGGGCTCGACCCCCGAAAGCCCCGCCGCGCAAGAGGCCGCGATGGCCGCATGGGGCGCCTGGTTTGCCGAAATGGGTGACGCGGTTCTGGACGGCGGCGGACCGGCGGGACTGTCGAAAACCGTCTCTGCGGATGGCATCACCGATGATGGCGGTGCCAACCCGGTGTCAGGCCTGACCATCGTCGAAGCCGCTGACCAGCAGGCCGCCTGCGAGATGGCAAAAGGCTGCCCCATGGTGCGCGATGGCACCGGATCGGTCGAAGTGGCCGAGATCATCCAGATGTAGCGCGCTTCGGCACTGTTGATCGTGTGATGCACCGCCCCGCGGCGGGAGCCGGTTGGGGCGGTGCATCACAATGGGCGCCAGCCACGTCTGGCCTGATGCGCCCGGCCGTTGCAAAGCCAGCGATCCGAACGGGGCGGCCCGTCAGATCGCAGAGCTTCGCAGCCCGGACCGGCACCGGATACTCTTCCGGGCCTGACCGGGCGGGGCGACAATACCGGTGCCCCCGGCCTGTGCGGTTGCCTCCACATTTCTTGCGATGCGTAAGGCTTCCCCTAGTCTGTCCCTTGAATATTCAGACACTTAGCGGATAAATGGATCCGACAGTCGCGTTCATGCAACGCATCTACCAAGAATGCGAGTGCAACCTGACCTGCTTTCAATTTTCGGAACCGTCCTCCCAAACGACAAAAGCAATGAACAAAGCACTAGACGACAAATCGAAGGCTGCGGTTGAAGCACTGGCCCGGCATGGAAGCTTTCGCGATGCGGCCGAAGCGCTTGGAACCTCTCCTGCAAGTTTTTCACGCCATATTTCGCAGGCCGAAGATTATGTCGGCCAGCCCCTGTTCGAACGTCGCCGCAACGGGGCGCGCCTGACCGCGTCCGGGCGGGCCTTCGTGGATCTTCTGAACCGCCTGACCGAGGCCACGAACCTGTTTGAAACCAGCGTCGCGAATCTGCGAGGGGGTGGCGAACAGGTTCTCAGCATCGGCTGTGGTCCGCTGACGACCCGCACGGTGATTTCCCCGGTTCTGGCCGACATGCTTGACGAAAACCCCGATCTGCGCACGCGGATCGACGTCAGCGCGACCAAGAAACCCCTCGAAGATCTGCGAAACGGCATCATTGATGTGGTGGTCTGCGACCTGACCCACACCCCGGATCTGAGCGATCTTGAAATCGTGCTGCTGCGCAAGGAACCGGTGTCGTTCTGGGCCCGGCCCGGCCACCCGATCCACGACAAGAACCCCGCCACACTTTATGACGTGTTTTCCAGCTGCTTTGCTTCGGGCTACATGAACCGATACTGGCAGAGTGCGGCGGGCACCATTCTGGGCGGCAACCGGGCCGCGCGCGAAGCCGCTGACCGGCTGCCGCAGATCGAATGTGACGACTTCACGCTGCTGGTCGATCTGGCAAGCCGTTCGGACGTGGTCTGTGGCGGGCGGGTCGATGCCTTTGCCGAATACGAAGCGATGGGCCGCCTCAAAGAGGTTCGGACCGAACGCGAATTGTTCTGGAACATCTGTGCGGCACGGCGCAAAGGGACACATTCTGCGCCTCTCGACGTGTTCTGGCGCCGCGTGGTGGCCAACTTCGGAACAGATCAGGGCGCTGTGGCCTGAAATCCGCCGCCTATGTGACACGGCCCCGCCACGTCATATTGCGGTCATGCGGGTTGCATAGCGTCGCGTTGCAGGTGGTGACAGATCGGGCTTGCGCCCGCCCCCGCAATCTGGACAATTGGACCATGGAACCAAACGCATTCCCCGCTTTTCCCACCTGGGCCGACACGGCCGCCTCTCTCATTGATGTTGCAACCGGCCGCGCGCCCGCCGATCTGGTGATCCGGGGCGGGCAGTGGGTCAATGTGCACACGCGCGAAGTGCTGCCCGGCCATGACATCGCCATCAAATCCGGCCGCATCGCCTGTATCGTGCCCGATGCCGCCTATTGCACCGGCCCGGACACCGAAGTCATCGAAGCCGATGGCCGCTATATGATCCCCGGCCTGTGCGACGGGCACATGCATATCGAAAGCGGCATGCTGACGCCCGCCGAATTCGCCCGCGCGGTGATCCCCCATGGCACCACCACCATGTTCACCGACCCCCACGAGATCGCGAATGTGCTGGGTCTGCGCGGTGTGCGACTGATGCATGACGAAGCTCTGATGCAACCGGTGAACATCTATACGCAGATGCCGTCCTGCGCGCCGTCGGCGCCGGGCCTGGAAACCACGGGCTATGAAATCTCGCCCGAGGATGTGGCCGAAGCGATGACCTGGCCCGGCATCATCGGGCTGGGCGAGATGATGAATTTCCCCGGCGTGTCCAATTGCGATCCCAAGATGCTGGCCGAAATCGCCGCCACCCAGGCCGCAGGCAAAACCGTGGGCGGGCATTATGCATCGCCCGATCTGGGCCCGGCATTTGCAGGCTATGTGGCCGGCGGCCCCGCCGATGACCACGAAGGCACCTGCGAAGCCGACGCCATTGCCCGCGTGCGACTGGGCATGCGCTCGATGATGCGGCTGGGAAGCGCGTGGTACGATGTCGAAAGCCAGATCACCGCGATCACCGAAAAGGGGCTGGATCCGCGCAATTTCATCCTGTGCACCGATGACTGCCATTCGGGCACGCTGATCAATGACGGGCATATGAACCGGGTGGTGCGCCACGCCATCGCCTGTGGCTGCGACCCGCTGGTGGCGCTGCAGATGGCCACGGTAAACACCGCCACCCATTTTGGGCTGGAACGCGAGATCGGATCGCTGGCCCCCGGACGGCGGGCGGATGTGATCCTGACATCGGACCTGACCACGCTGCCCATCGAACATGTCATCGCGCGCGGCCGCACCGTGGCCCGCGCCGGCGCGATCACGGTGGATTGCCCGCATCTTGACTGGCCCGATGACGCCCGCCAGACCGTGCATCTAGGCCATGCCCTGACCGCCGCGGATTTCGAAATCGCCGCCCCCGAGGGCGCCAATACGGTGCGCGCCAATGTCATCGGCGTGGTGGAAAACCAGGCCCCGACCAAGGCGCTCAAGCTCGATCTGCCGGTGGCTAACGGGCTTGTGGAACCCACGCAGAGCACCGACGACGTCTGCCAGATCGCCCTTGTGGAACGTCACCGCGCCACTGGCGGGGTGGTCAATGCCTTTGTGTCGGGCTTTGGCTATCGCGGGCCGATGGCGATGGCGTCCACCGTCGCGCATGACAGCCACCACATGATCGTGGTGGGCACCGACCGTGATGAAATGGCCCGCGCCGCCAACCGCCTGGCCGAGGTCGGCGGCGGGATCACCCTGTTCCGGGACGGCACCGAACAGGCGCTGGTGCCCCTGCCGATTGCCGGGCTGATGTCCGACAGCCCCGCCGCGCAGGTCGCCGCCCGCGCCGACGCGCTGATCGCCGCGATGGAGGCGGCGGGCTGCAGGCTCAACAACGCCTATATGCAACATTCGCTGCTGGCCCTTGTGGTCATCCCCGAGCTTCGGATTTCGGATCTGGGCCTTGTGGATGTCCGCAGCTTTCAGAAAATCGACCTGCTGGAACCCGCCACATGACCCCGACCGACACGCCAGACACCACCAAGACCCGCAGCTTCGACAACGCCACCGACGCGGTGGACTATCTGGAAACGCTGTATGACGAAGCGACGTCATACCTAACGGGCGCCCTTGGCCGGGCGCTGAGTGACGGCATGCCGGGTCAGCATGTGCGGGCCTTCTACCCCGAAGTGCGCATGACGACGACCAGCCACGCGCAGGTGGACAGCCGGCTCAGCTTTGGCCATGTCAACGATCCGGGCACATATGCTACGACGATCACCCGGCCGCAGCTGTTCCGCAACTATCTGATCCAGCAGATCGGGCTGCTGATCGAAAACCACAAGGTGCCCGTCAGCGTCGGGCCATCCACCACGCCGATGCCGGTGCATTTTGCCGTGGCCAATGACAGCAGCCTGACCGTGCCGCAGGACGGTGTCAGCGATTTCATCCTGCGCGACGCCTTTGACGTGCCCGATCTGAACGTGATCAATGACGACATCGTCAATGGCGTGCATGAACTGGACCGCGACGGCGTTGGCCCTCTGGCCCCGTTTACCGCGCAGCGGGTGGATTATTCGCTGGCCCGGCTCAGCCATTACACCGCGACCGAGCCCGAGCATTTCCAGAACCACATCCTGTTCACCAACTACCAGTTCTACGTCAGCGAATTCGAAGATTTCGCGCGTGCGGCCCTGGCCGATCCCGACAGCGGCTATTCCAGCTTTGTGAGCACCGGGAATGTGGAAATCACCGATGCCACGACCCCCATCGCACCGGTGGCAAAGATGCCCCAGATGCCGACCTATCACCTCAAGCGGCCCGACGGGAACGGCATCACACTGGTCAATATCGGGGTGGGGCCGTCCAACGCGAAAACCGCGACAGACCACATCGCCGTGCTGCGCCCGCATGCCTGGCTGATGGTGGGCCACTGCGCTGGCCTGCGCAAAACCCAGGCGCTTGGGGATTTCGTGCTGGCCCATGCCTATCTGCGCGAAGACCATGTTCTGGATGACGACCTGCCTGTGTGGGTGCCGATCCCGGCCTTGGCCGAGGTTCAGATCGCCCTGGAACGCGCGGTCGAGGAAATGACCGATATGGAAGGCTATGACATGAAGCGGGTGATGCGCACCGGCACAGTGGCCACCCATGACAACCGCAACTGGGAACTTCGCGACCAGTCCGGCCCGGTGCAGCGGCTCAGCAAATCGCGGGCCATCGCGCTGGATATGGAAAGCGCCACGATCGCGGCCAATGGCTACCGGTTCCGGGTGCCTTACGGAACGCTGCTTTGTGTGTCGGACAAACCATTGCACGGGGAACTCAAGCTGCCGGGCATGGCGTCGGATTTCTACAAAACCCAGGTCAGCCGCCATCTCAAGATCGGGATCAAGGCAATGGAAAATCTGCGCGAAATGCCTTTGGCACGTCTTCACAGCCGCAAATTGCGCTCATTCGAGGAAACCGCGTTCCTTTAACGCAACGCAGACCCCATAAAATCAAGGTTTTTGGCCTTGTTTGCACCGCCATTTGTTGTGTTCGCCCACAAGATGGCGCTAAACTGCGCGAACGAGGCCCAAGTTCTCGGGCAGACAAGGAGATAACAAAATGGCAAAACCCATGACCAAGACGCAGCTTGTTGCCGCGCTGGCCGAAGAGATGGGCACCGACAAGAAAGCCGCAGGTGCGGCTCTGGATGCGATCACCACCCTGATCACGCGCGAAGTGTCGGGCGGCGGCGCTCTGACCCTGCCGGGCGTTGGCAAGATCTATTGCCGCGAGCGTCCCGAGCGCATGGTGCGCAACCCCGCCACCGGCGAACAGTTCAAGAAAGAGGCGGACAAGGTCGTTAAGATGACCATCGCCAAAGCGCTGAAAGACAGCGTGAACGAATAAGCCCCAGCCATCTTTGTCTGGAAAGGGTCGCCTTTGCGCGGCCCTTTTTGCTTTCAGGCAAATGCGGCACAGCACCGGGGCGTCACCACCAAAAGGGGCCGATATGGATCTGCGTGCAATCGGGATGGGGCTGGCTTTTGCCCTGATGTGGTCATCGGCCTTTACATCGGCCCGGATCATCGTGGCCGATGCATCGCCCCTGTATGCGCTGGCGGCCCGGTTTCTGGTGTCGGGCCTGCTGGGCGTCGCCCTGGCCCGTGCCCTTGGCCAAAGCTGGCGGCTGACGCCTGCCCAATGGCGCGCGACGGTGATCTTCGGGATCTGCCAGAACGCGCTGTATCTGGGGCTGAACTTTGTCGCCATGCAATGGGTCGAAGCATCGCTGGCCGCGATCATCGCATCGGCCATGCCGCTGCTGGTGGCGCTGTTCAGCTGGCTGATCTATGGCGACCGGCTGCGCCCGCTCGCCATGGCAGGGCTGTTTGCGGGCATGGGTGGCGTGGCCCTGATCATGGGGGCGCGCCTGACTGCGGGTGTCGATCTGCTGGGCGTGGTGTTCTGCGGCATCGGCGTGCTGGCGCTCAGCTTTGCCACACTCGCCATGCGTGGGGCGTCGACCGGCGGCAATTTCCTGATGGTGGTGGGCTTGCAGATGCTGATTGGTGCGGCGGTGCTGCTGGCCGTGGCCATCCCGTTCGAAACCTTCCGCATGACCCCAAGCTGGCCCCTGGCGGCCGCCTTTGCCTATACCACGCTGGTGCCGGGGCTGGCGGCGACGCTGGTGTGGTTCCTGCTGGTCGATCGCATCGGCGCGATCCGGGCAGCGACGTTTCATTTCCTCAACCCCGTCTTCGGCGTGGCCATCGCGTCGCTGCTTTTGGGGGAACGGCTTGGGGTGATGGATATGGTGGGCGTGGGGATCGTCACGCTGGGGATCCTTGCGGTACAGCTGTCGCGGGGGCGCGAACAGTCCTAGTCGGCCAGCACCTGTTCGATCCCGGCGATGATGGCCGGATCATCGGGCCGCACCCGCGCGCCCCAGCTGCCCAGCACATCGCCATTCCCATCCAGCAGGATCTTGTTGAAATTCCAGCGCGGCACAAAGCCCGTTTGCTGGCGCACCGCGCGATAGAACGGATGCGCATCCGCCCCGGTGACGCGCGAGATGTCCGTCATCGGCAGATCCAGCCCGAACTGGATCTCGCAAAAGCGTTTGACCGCCTCGGCGCTGGACAGCTCTTGCCGGAAATCGTCCGACGGCACCGCCAGCACCACCAGCCCCTGCGCCCGGTAGCGGCCATAGAGCGCCTGAAGGCCCGCATATTGCCCGGTAAAGCCGCAGCGCGACGCGGTATTGACCACCAGCACAGGCTGGCCGCGCCAGGCTTCGATCCGCAGCTCTCCTCCGTCGATGGACGCAAATGTCCCGGTCAGCCCGCCCGCCTGCGCCAACCCCGCCCAGAGACCAAAGATCATTGCCAGAATGCCGCGCATGAACAATCCCCCTGTTCCGTGTCCTGTGCTGTCTACGCAGCAGCGCGCCGATTGGATGACCTGCACGATCCCGCGATCTGTCCAAGAAAGGGCTTTGAAACCGGCTGCCTGCGCGCCACATAATGCCCCAGAACCCCGTATCGGAGGCGCCATGACCACCTATCACAAAGACCCCGACGCCATCGCCCGGCTGTCGCCCGAAGAATTCCACGTCACCCAGAAAAGCGGCACGGAACGCCCCGGCACCGGCAAGCTGCTTTATAACAAGGATCCGGGGATCTATGTGGACATCGTGTCGGGCGAACCGCTGTTTTCGTCATCGCGCAAATACGAATCCGGCTGCGGCTGGCCCAGCTTTACCAAGCCGATCGAAGCCGCCCATATCCAGGAAATCGAAGACCGTTCGCTGGGCATGGTGCGCACCGAAGTCCGCTCGACCCATGGCGACAGCCATCTGGGCCATGTCTTTCCCGACGGGCCGCGCGATCAGGGCGGGCTGCGCTACTGCATCAATTCCGCCAGTCTGCGGTTCGTCCATCGCGACGACATGGAAGCCGAAGGTTATGGCGCTTATCTTGACCAGGTGGAGGACATCGCATGAGCACGACCGAACGCGCCGTTCTGGCGGGGGGCTGTTTCTGGGGAATGCAGGATCTGATCCGCAAGCGCCCCGGCGTTCTGAAAACCCGCGTGGGCTATACCGGTGGCGACGTGCCCAACGCCACCTATCGCAACCACGGCACCCATGCCGAAGGGATCGAGATCATCTTTGACCCCGCGGTGACCAGCTATCGTGATCTGCTGGAATTCTTCTTTCAGATCCACGACCCCACCACGCTGAACCGGCAGGGCAACGACATGGGGCTGAGCTATCGCTCGGCCATCTATTATCTGGACGACACCCAGCATCAGGTGGCGCGTGACACCATCGCTGACGTCAATGCCAGCGGGCTTTGGCCCGGACCGGTGGTGACCGAAGTCGAACCGGTGGGCGATTTCTGGGAGGCCGAGCCCGAGCATCAGGATTACCTGCTACACCGCCCCAACGGCTATACCTGCCATTTCCCCCGCGCCGACTGGATCCTGCCCCGCCGCGCGGCATCCTGAGATCGCGGATCAATCCGCGATCGGTTTCTGCATCAGCGCTGCCGCTGCCCCCATCAACAGGATCGCAGCGGCGGCCAGCAGGCTGACCCCGATATTGCCAAAGAGATCCCCCACCAGACCCGCGCCATAGGGGCCAGCAATCTGCGCCAGCGCAAACAGTGCGGTAAACAGGCTGATCGCGCGGCCCCAGCTGTCGGCGGGCAGGTTCTTGCGCACAAAGGTGGTGACCGCCCCCGGCGCCATGAACACCGACACCCCGAAGATCACCGCCGATCCCACCAGCGCCCCACCCCCCGGCAGCAGCACCGGCACCGCCGACCCGATCGCGATCCCCGTCAGGATCATCGCCAGCGGCACGCCATTGTCGAACCGCTCCAACACCGGGCGCCAGACCGCCGGGCAGATGCAGATGCACGCGCCCAGAACCACCCAGACCAGCGCAATGAACCCGGCCCCCGCATCCTGTTCCGTCATCCAGGCCGACAGAAAGGTCAGGAACACGAAATACCCCATGCCAAAGCCCATGTACCCCAGGATCTCGGGCAGCATCCGCAGCACCGGCAGGGGGCGGCGCGCCGGGCGCTCGGCCTGCACCGGGGGCCTCAGCTGCGCCGCCGACCACAGGCCAAGCGGGACAAAGCTGGCGGCGGTCACCCCCACCAGAACCCAGCAGAGCGGCCATGCAGCGGGGCCGAACGCATCCAGCACAAGCGGCAGCACCGCGCCCGACAGCACAATGGCCAGCCCGCCGCCGGTGCCAAACAGGATGGCAATCGCCAGCGCGTTGCGCCTGGGATCATCCCGAAACAGCCCCGCCGTCAGCGCACCAGCCGTGGAAAAGGACATCGCACCGAACAATCCGGCCAGACCGCGCCACAGTGTCTGCCACCACAGATCCGGGTTCAGACCCGTGGCCAGCAGCGCCGCCGTGGTGCTCAGAAGCCCCACGGAAAACAGCCGCGATGGGGGCACCCGCCCGATCAGCACCATGGTCAGGACCGCCCCGACCATATAGCCAAGCGCATTGGCCGTGTTCAGCCAGCCCGCCTGAGCATAGCTCCAGCCCATTTCCGACTTCATCGCCGGCAGGATCAGCCCATAGGCAAAGCGCGCGAACCCGTTGGTCGCCGTCACGCCAAGCGCCAGCCCGGCAAGCACCAGCCACGGACGGGCGGGGCCTGTCATCCTGACCCCAAAGCGCAAGGCGCGCAGCAGGCGCCATCCGCAACCGCGTTCAAACCCATCATATCCTCCGCCCCAATGGTCAAAGGATTGCACCCCCAGCGAGCCGAAACAAGTCGGCGGAAGCTAGACCGCGATCCGGGGGCGGCCCGATGCTTCGACGGTGACCGTGGCCTCGACAAACACCTCGCGCGCTTCGACCTGGGCCGAGCGGATCTGGCGGTCGGCGGTGACGCGGATGTCATCGGCCCCCGCCGCGCTGACCGCATCGCGCGCAGCCGTGGTCAGCACCGCTTCGATCCGCGCCAGCGCCGCATCGGGATCGGCGAAATCCTCGGGGCCGGTGTCCAGATGCACGCGGAACTTGCCTTCGGCGGGGGATGTCACCTGGCCCGAGCGGCGCTGCGTGATCCGCCCCACCACCGCCCCGATGGCATTGGCCACGCCCGCGTGTTCGGGCAGGATCATGCGGCAGTTCAGATGATCGCCCACCGCCGGATAGTAGCTGGGCGCCGACGCCCCCAGCCCCACCACATCCACATTCAGCGCCGCATCCAGCGCCAGCAGCCCGCGATGACGGCCAAGACCGGCGCGCAGCAGCACATGCCGGGCCAGATACGCCGCATCATCGTCAAACGCGGGATCTTCGGCAAAGGCCGCTTCGAGCAGCGCCGCCCCCGTCTGCTGCGTCAGCTGATCAATGATCATCTGCGCCAGCGGCTCGGCCCCCGGCGCCAGACGTTCGCCGCTGCCGATGCGGCGGCGCGCCAGCAGGGTCAGCGCCTTGTGCGACGCGCTGCCATCCCAGGCGTCCAGCCGGCCCAGCACATGGGCGGCATCCGACGGGGTCACCGCCGACACCTGCACCAGCCCGCGATCCACCAGCCGTTTCAGCCCGCCCAGATCCATCCGGTTGCGCAGTACATCGTTCATCGGGTGCAGCTCATCCCCGATGCGGGCCAGCAGGGCGGCGTCACGCTCGCTCAGGCCTTCGGCGGTCATGCCTGCCACGCCCAGCACAAAGCGGCCGTCGAATTCGCGCCCCAGCTCAGACCGCAGCGCCGCATCCAGCGCCGCGTGCACCACGTCGGGCGCCATCTGTGCGGCCAGCGCCACCGGCAGCACCCGGCGCGGCCCAAGCGTCAGCCCGCCCTGCAGCCCGCCGGTCTGGACATGCACCTCGCTGTCACCGCCGAGCCCCGTGGTGCGCATCGCCACCGCTTCGACCATGGTGCGGAATGCGCCAACCTTGGCCCCCTGCGGATCAATCGCCGGACGCCCGCCGCGCAGCAGCGCCACGTCGGTGGTCGTGCCCCCGATATCCGACACCAGCGCATCCTGCGCCCCGGTCAGCCAGCGCGCGCCCACGATCGACGCCGCAGGCCCGCTGAGGATGGTTTCGATGGGCCGCGCCTTGGCCTGAGGGGCCGACATCAGCGCACCATCCCCGCGCACCACCATCAGCGGCGCGTGGATCCCCAGATCCACCAGCGCATCTTCGGCCCGTCCGATCAGCCGGTGGATCATCCCGATCAGGCGTGCATTCAAAACCGCCGTCACCGCCCGTTTGGGCCCGTTGAGCCGCGCCGACAGGTCATGCGACGCCGTCACCGGAGCACCGGTGATGCGGGTCACGGCCTCGGCCACGGCAAGTTCATGGGCAGGGTTTCGGGTGGCAAACTGGGCGGCCACCGCCCAGCCAGACACGCGGCCACGATGGGTTTCAAGAAATTGCGCGATGGCGTCCATGTCCAGCGGCGCGGCTTCGGTCCCGGCATGGGTGTGGCCGCCCGCGACCACCAGCGCCGGGTCCCCCTTGAGCGCATCGCTCAGCCCGTGGCGATCCAGATCGGTTTCGGCAAAGCCGACATAGATCAGCCCCACGCGCCCGCCCTGTCCTTCGACCAGCGCATTGGTCGCCAGCGTGGTCGACAGCGCCGCCAGCGCAATGTCCCCCGGCGCCACGCCCGACGCATCCAGCACCGCCCGGATGGCGTCAGACACACCAAGCGCCAGATCCGCCCGCGTGGTCAGCGATTTGGCCGAGGCGATCACCTCGTCCTGATCACGGATCAGAACCGCATCCGTATAGGTTCCCCCGGTATCCACACCCAGTGCCAGCGCCATCTGAGGCTTTCCTTTTCAACGTATTGTTCCGCGGCAGGCCCGACCTGCCCCAAACCCACCGGGCTGCAAGATGTGGCAACCCTCAGGGTGTTTCCACCTCAAAAAAGATCTCTTCGATGCGCTGCCCGAAAACCGACGCGATTGCAAAGGCCAGCGGCAGGCTGGGGTCATAGCGCCCGTTTTCAATGGCAATCACCGTCTGGCGTGACACTGAAAGCCGGTCGGCAAGGTCTTTTTGCGTCCAGCCCCGCGCCCTGCGCAGCGCCTTGATGTGATTGTCCAGATGCATCCTAGTAGCGCAGCTTGACCGCAATCTGTCCCAGAACCCAATTGGCGCACATCACCGGCCAGACCCAGAACATGGTCAGCCGGGGAAACCCAACGCTTTCCAGAAACCCGTAGTTGAAGGTCAACAGCCCGGTCAAGGCAAAGGCAATACCGATCGCCTCAAGCTGCTGACGCAACTGCATCTCGTCCATCTTCAGCACCGAACGCCACATCACCCACCCCACCAACAGGGTCGACGGCAGAGGGATCAGCGCAGGCCAGATCTGCGCGTGCCCACCTGTGTCGATATGAGACGCGAGCTGGCCTGACGCCCATAGCGACAGCCCGTAGACCAAAAATGCACCGGTCAGTTCCAAGAAATAGCGCAGCATAGAAGGCAGATCCTGTAAAGTTTCCTTTACATTGTCATCGGCCTGGGAAATGTCAAGTACACTTTACACTGGCAACCGTTTCACTGCCCATCGCGCGGCGTCGGCCACCGTCGGATCCGGGTCATCCAGCAGCGCCAGTGCCGCAGGCCGCAGCGCCGACTGTCCGGAATTGCCGATGGCATAAAGCACATTGCGCACGAACCGGTCGCGCCCGATGCGTTTGATGGGCGACCCCGAAAACCGTGCCCGGAACCCTGCATCATCCAGCGCCGCCAGCTCGGCCAGGGGCGGCGCCAGCAGGTCGGGGCGTGCGGCATAGCGCATGTCGCTGGCCTCTACCGCAAACTTGTTCCACGGGCAGGCCGCCAGACAATCGTCGCAGCCATAGATCCGGTTGCCCATGCGGGTGCGCAGATCTTCAGGCACAGGGCCTTTGTGTTCGATGGTCAGATAGGAAATGCAGCGCCGCGCATCCAGCCGATAGGGCGCGGGAAAGGCATCGGTCGGGCAGGCATCCAGACAGGAGCGGCAGGATCCGCAATGATCCCGCTCGGGCGGGTCCACGGGCAGATCCAGCGTGGTGAACACCGCCCCAAGAAAGGCCCAGTTGCCCCAGTCGCGGCTGACCAGATTGGTGTGCTTGCCCTGCCAGCCCAGCCCCGCCGCCTGACCCAGCGGCTTTTCGGGCACCGGGGCGGTGTCGACAAAGACCTTCACCTCGCCCCCGGCATCGGCAATCAGCCAGCGCGCCAGCCGCTTGAGGCGCTTTTTGACCAGATCGTGGTAGTCCTTGTTGCGGGCATAGACCGACACCGCGCCCCGGTCGGGATGGGCCAGCACCTGCGTGGGGTCTTCGTCGGGGGTGTAGCTTTCGGCCAGCATGATCACGGATCGCGCCTCGGGCCAGAGCGCGGCGGGATCACCGCGCCAATGCATGCGATCGGCCATCCAGCCCATCTGCCCGTGATAGCCCGCATCGACAAAGGCGCGCAGGCGCGCGGCAACCTCGGGCACGGCATCGGGGCGGCAGATGCGGCAGGACACGAACCCTTCGGCCAGGGCCTGCGCCACCAGCCGGGGTTTGAGCGGCTCAGACACAGTGCGTGCCCGCCGGGTCAGAAATCAAGATCCGCATAATGCGCAGGCGGGCGGAAGCCGGGGATCTGGTCGGCCAGGATCGACCGGAAGGCCGGGCGCGACTTGATCTTGGCGTACCAGTCCTTGACCACGGCCGACCGGTTCCAATCCACGTCCGAAATGTAATCAAGCGCCGACAGATGCGCCGCAGCCGCAAAATCGGCGAGCGTCATCATGTCCCCGGCCAGCCAGCGCCGGTGGTCCAGCAGCCAGGTCATGTAATCCAGGTGATATTTGATCGCCTTGGCGCCATCCTTGACATTGCGGCTGTCGGGAAAGCCCTGCCCGGTGACCTTCTTGTTGACCCGTTCGTAGAGCAGTTTCGATGTCACTTCGCTGTGGAACTTGTCATCGAACCAGCCCACCAGGCGGCGCACCTCGAACCGGCCCTCGGGATCGTCGGGCATCAGGGGCGGTTCTGGGCGGGTTTCTTCGATATATTCACAGATCGCCGCGCTTTCGGCCATCATCTTGCCATCCAGCCGGATCACCGGAACCTTGGCCGCCGGGTTGCGGCGCAGGAAATCGGGGTCGGCTTCCCAATAGCGTTCTTCGACCAGCTCCACTTCGATCTTCTTTTCGGCCAGCGACAGGCGCACCTTGCGGCAAAACGGAGAAAGGGGAACGTGGAACAATCGGGCCATGGGTCATCCGGGGCTATGGGCGGTATCAGATCTGTCTTGCCGTGGAATGGATCGCGTTTCAATTCTCAAAACAATCGTCGCGCCCGTCCTTGCGGATCGTCGCCGCACCATCGGCGATCGAAACCGCCCGGCGGCGCACAAAGGCCGACGGCGCGCGCACCGACCGTCCGCGCGGGTTGGGCAGCACCGCAGCCAGGCGCGCGGCCTGGGTGGCGCTCAGATCGGCGGCTGAGATCCCGAAACTGGCCTGCGCGGCGGCCTCGACCCCAAAGACACCGGGACCGAACTCGGCCACATTCAGGTAGACTTCCAGAATCCGACGCTTGGACCAGGTCAGTTCCACCAGCGGCGTCAGCGCGGTTTCCAGCGCCTTGCGCGTCCAGGACCGGCCCTGCCACAGGAACACGTTCTTGACCACCTGCTGGCTGATCGTCGAAGCGCCCCGGCTGGCGCCCGCGTCGATCGCGGCCTGGATCGCATCCAGATCAAAGCCCCAGTGGCGGCAGAAATTGGCGTCTTCGGCCGCGACCACCGAACGCGCCATGACCGGGGCGATGTCGGTCATCGGCACCCAGTCGCGTTTCAGCGCGCCGTATTTGCCCTTTTCGACCCACATGGTGTGGGTGATGGGCGGGTTCACCACCGAAAACAGCAGCACCAGCGCCAGCACCGCCAGCACCAGCAGCCACAGCGCGCGCCGGATCCAGCGCCGCAGCCGCGTCAGGACGGGCACCCGCACGGGCCCGTTTTTGCGCGATTTCGATGATTTCGATGTCTTGCCTGCCATCAGCCCCGTTTATGCCCGTATCACTGCGCTGAGCCTTGTTTTGACCGATCTATACCGCAGACCACGCCGCAGCGCCATTCACCACGACCCGCCCAAGCAAAAACGCCCGGACAAGGGGTCCGGGCGTCAAAGCATCACAATGCCGGTCGCGTCATTCGGCGGGCATGGCGGCCTCGTCCCGGCTGAGCGGGGCAGGCAGATGCGCCAGCATCTCTTGCGGGCAGATCTGGACGAAATGGCCCAGCTCGACCTCCCAATGCTGAAGGATGTCGGCGGCCTTGCGGCTGCCGGTTTCTTCGGCATGGCGGGTGATCAGCGCCTTGAGCTGCGATTCCCAGTGCTCGGTGGTGACCGGGCAGGTGACCAGTGTTTCCATGTTCATCAGCGTATGTGCCGACCCGTCAGGATCATAAAGATAGGCCATGCCACCGGTCATCCCGGCGCCGAAATTGGCCCCGATCCGGCCCAGGATCACCGCAACCCCACCGGTCATGTATTCACAGCCGTTGGATCCGCAGCCTTCGACCACGACCTTGGCCCCCGAATTGCGCACTGCAAAGCGTTCGCCCGCGCGGCCCGCAGCAAACAGGTTCCCGTCGGTCGCACCATACAGAACGGTGTTGCCGATGATCGTGTTTTCGTCCGCCTTGAGCGGGCTGACCTGCGGCTGGCGCACCACGATGGTGCCGCCCGACAGGCCCTTGCCCACATAGTCATTGGCATCGCCCGACACTTCGATCTTGAGCCCTGGCGCCGCAAAGGCCCCCAGTGACTGACCGGCCGATCCTTGCAGTTTCACCGTCAGGTGATCTTCCTGCAGGGTGTTGCGCATGCCGAAATTGCGGACGATGTGGCTCGATGTGCGGGTGCCGACGGTGCGGTGGGTGTTCTGCACCGCATAGCTCAGCTGCATCTTTTCACCTTCCTGCAGGAACCGCGCGGCGTCGCGCACGATTTCGGCATCCAGCGTGTCGGGCACCGCGTTGCGGGCGCGGTCGCGGTCATAGTTGATGTCCTTGGCCCCATCCACGGTGATCAGCAGCGGGTTGAGGTCAAGATCATCAAGATTGGCCGAACCCCGGCTGACCTGCGCCAGAAGATCCGCGCGCCCGATCACCTCGTCCAGCGACCGTGCACCGATCGACGCGAGGATCTCGCGCACTTCCTGGGCATAGAAGGTGATCAGGTTGACCACCTTGTCGGCATTGCCGGTGAACTTGTCGCGCAGCGCCTGATCCTGGGTACACACGCCCACCGGGCAGGTGTTGGACTGGCACTGGCGCACCATGATGCAGCCCATGGCGATCAGCGCGGCGGTGCCGATGCCGTATTCTTCGGCCCCCAGCATCGCGGCCATGACAATGTCACGCCCGGTGCGCAGCCCGCCATCGGTGCGCAGGGTCACCCGGTCGCGCAGCTTGTTCATCGCTAGCACCTGATGGGCCTCGGTCAGGCCCATTTCCCAGGGCAGGCCGGCAAATTTGATCGAGGTCGCAGGCGACGCGCCGGTGCCCCCGTTGTGGCCCGAAATCAGGATCACATCGGCCTTGGCCTTGGCCACGCCTGCCGCGATCGTGCCCACACCCGACGACGCCACCAGCTTGACCGTCACCTTGCAGCGCGGGTTGATCTGCTTGAGGTCATAGATCAGCTGAGCCAGATCTTCGATGGAATAGATGTCATGGTGCGGCGGCGGCGAAATCAGCGTCACACCCTTGGTCGAATGACGCAGACGGGCAATCAGGTCGGTGACCTTCATGCCAGGCAGCTGCCCGCCTTCGCCGGGCTTGGCGCCCTGGGCCACCTTGATTTCCAGCTCTTCGCACTGGTTGAGGTATTCCGCCGTCACGCCAAAGCGGCCCGATGCGACCTGCTTGATCTTGGCCGACGGGTTGTCGCCATTGGCCTCGGGCACGAAATGCGCCGGATCTTCGCCGCCTTCGCCGCTGTCGGATTTGGCACCGATGCGGTTCATCGCCACGTTCAGCGTCTTGTGCGCCTCGGGGCTGAGCGCGCCCAGGCTCATGCCCGGCGTCACAAAGCGCTTGCGGATCGAGGTGATCGATTCGACCTCTTCGATCGGGATCGCCTTGCCCATGGGCTTGATGTCCAGCAGATCGCGCAGATGGATCGGCGGGTTCGACTGCATCTTGGCCGAATACTGTTTCCAGATCTCGTAAGACGCCTTGTTGCACGCCATCTGCATCATATGCATGGACGTGGCTTCCCAGGCGTGGGTCTCGCCCGATTTGCGCGCCTTGTAAAAGCCACCGATGGGCAGGGTCGTCAGGCCGCTGTCCCAGCCCTGGGCGTGGATCTCTTCGACCTTGGTCTGGATGCCGCGCACCCCGATCCCCGAAATGCGCGAGGTCATGCCGGGGAAGAATTCGGCGCACATCGCACGGCTGAGGCCGACGGCCTCGAAATTCAGGCCGCCGCGATAGGACGAGATCACCGAAATCCCCATCTTCGCCATGATCTTCAGCAGACCGGCATCAATCGCGTCGCGATAACGTTTCACGGCTTCGGTCAGGGTGCCTTCGACCAGGTTGCGCGCGATGCGGTCGGCCAGGGTGTCTTCGGCCAGATAGGCGTTCACCACGGTGGCGCCACAGCCGATGAGCACGGCAAAGTAATGCGGGTCGATGCATTCGGCCGAACGCACGTTCAGCGAACAGAAGGTCCGCAGCCCCTGACGCGTCAGGTGGCTGTGCACCGCGCTGGTGGCCAGGATCATCGGCATCGCCACCTTGCCGGGGCCCGAATGCTGATCGGTCAGCACGATATGGCCTGCGCCCGAACGCACGGCTTCTTCGACCTCGGCCCGGATCCGGTCCAGCCCCTCGCGCAGGGCGCGTTCGCCGCCCGGTTCAAAGGTACAGTCGATTTCCGCCAGCGGCGCGTCGAACTGGGCGCAGAGTGCATCCCATTGCGCATTGCCCACAAAGGGGCTTTCCAGCACCACGATTTCGGTCTGGCTGCTGTCTTCGTCGAGCACGTTCTTGAGGTTGCCGAACCGCGTCTTCAGCGACATGACGCGATATTCGCGCAGGCTGTCGATGGGCGGGTTGGTCACCTGGCTGAAGTTCTGCCGGAAGAAATGGCTAAGCGGCCGGTACATCTTGGACAGGACCGCCGACGGGGTGTCATCGCCCATCGAGGCCAGCGCCTCTTTGCCGTCTTCGGCCATCGGGGCCAGGATCTGTTCGATCTCTTCGACGCTGTAGCCCGCCGCGATCTGACGCCGGCGCAGGTCATCGCCCGAAAACAGCGGCTGTTCGGTCACCGCCGCCAGCGTGCCATCGGCATCGTTGATCTTTTCGACCCAGTCGCCAAAGGGTTGGGACGCGGCAAGCTGGTCCTTGATTTCGGTGTCGCGGTACAGCTGGCCATCGGCCATGTCCACGGCGATCAGCTGGCCGGGGCCAAGCGCGCCTTTTTCCACCACGGTTGCTTCGTCGGTGGGAACCATGCCCGCCTCGGATCCCGCGATCAGCAGCCCGTCACCGGTGACGACATAGCGCATCGGGCGCAGGCCGTTGCGGTCCAGCCCCGCGCAGACCCAGCGACCATCGGTCATGGCCAGCGCGGCGGGCCCGTCCCAGGGCTCCATCACCGAGTTGCAGTAGGAATACATGTCGCGCCAGGCCTGCGGCAGTTCGACCGCCTGCTTGGACCAGCTTTCGGGCACCAGCATGGTCTTAGCCATGGGCGCGTTGCGGCCCGCACGCACAAGCACCTCGAACACCGCATCAAGTGCGGCCGAATCCGACGACCCGCCGGGGATGATCGGCTTGATGTCTTCGGCCATGTGCTCGAACGCACTGCTGGCCATGCGGATCTCGTGGCTTTTCATCCAGTTGACGTTGCCGTGCAGCGTGTTGATCTCGCCATTATGGGCGAGCATGCGGAACGGCTGGGCCAGCCACCATTGCGGGAAGGTG
>JAOXSC010000143.1 GCA_025800215.1 Marinibacterium sp. | reverse complement strand
ATCTCGGACCTGCCCACCGAACTGGTCGCCGCCTTCCGTGCCACCCTCGAAGAGGTGCTGGCCGCCGATCTCATCCTGCATGTGCGCGACATCTCGCATGACGAAACCGAAGCCCAGGCCCAGGACGTGCGCAGCATCATGACCTCGCTCGGCGTGCCCGAAGACCGGCCCACATTCGAAGTGCTCAACAAGATCGACCAGCTCGACCCCGACGCGGTGGCGGCCTGCCAGACCCGCGCGGCGCGCGACGATACGGTCTTTGCCATCTCGGCGGTGACGGGCGACGGGCTCGACACGCTGCTCGCGGCCATCGCCACCGCGCTTGCCGGCACCCGGCGCAGCGAAGAGCTTTACCTCGACTACGCCCAGGGCCGCCAGCGCGCCTGGCTCTTCGAACAGGATGTGGTGCAAAGCGAAACACCCACCGAAACCGGCTACACGCTCACCGTCCTCTGGACAGACCGCCAGGCCGCCCGCTTCCGCGACCTCTGATCACGACGCCCCGCGCCCCTTCTTTGTGGCGAAAAATACCTCGGGGGTGCGGGGGCAGAGCCCCCGCCCGTCGCGCCGCGAAAGGCGGCGCGCCTCTTATTCCGCTGGCCGCCAAAGGCGGCGCACCCTTTGGATCACTCGGGCTGCAGGATCGTGGTGCCCACCGCTGCGGCGCGGGCCAGATCCACGTCCAGCGACATCGGAATGTATTCGCCACGCCGCCACAGCTGCGCCAGATCATCATAGTGGCGTGACAGGAAATGGCCCGACTGCCCGGTGGAAATCACAAAGACAGAGCTGTCGGGATCGGCAAAGTCATAGACCCCACGATAGCCCGCCCCGTGCACATTCAGGAACGGATCCGGGCCGGTGCCGATGGTGCGCCCACGCATCAGCGTGTTGTCACCGCCGCTGGTGGACTGGCGGATATTCACGAAATAGCGCAGCAGCGGCACCTCACCCAGCACCGGATGATCATGGGTCGCCTGATGCGCATCACCCCATCGCAGGCTTTCCAGCGACCCGCCAAAGCGTTCGTTGATCCACACCAGCGCATCGTCCAGCGCCAGGCGGGCCATGTCGACACAGGTCTCGGACCGCGCGCTCTGCACCACGTCACACCAGACCGCCGCGCCGCCGATATTGCGATAGACCCGCTCGATGAACAGCGGCTCCACATGGGTGTATCGGTTGGCCAGCGGCCCCAGCTCGTCATGGATCAGCCGGTCCTGCAGCGCGCGCAGCCAGGCGGCATAGATCAGCGGTTCGGGCAGGTGCTCGTTCATCGCCCCGTTCCATTCCGCCAGCAGCCGCAGCGCATCCTGTCGGCGGCGTTCGGGCGTGCCCTCAGGCGCCGCTTCCGAGCTGAACCACAGATCCGCCCCAATCAGCGGCAGCAGCGAGCGCGCGGTATAGCTGACCACATCCAGCTGCGCTTCGATGAAACTGTCGCGTGTGTGCACCTCGCGCGATTGCATCAGCCGTTCCAGCCGGTGAATGCGCTGCGTGTCGCCCCAGGTATAGGACACATGGTCGGGAAAGGGCCGGTCGATCATCTTGTTGTTGGTGTTGCCCAGAATGCCGCCACCTGGTGCCACGAATTCGGGGTTGAGCGCATAATCCGACCGCCCCAGCCAGCGGTTTTCCGCATGCCATCCCTGATTGGGAAAGCGCCCCCGGCTGTGATTGCCAAGCTGCCGCTCGGGGATTGCGCCGATCACCTTCATGGCGATGCGCTCCTGATCCACCAGCGTCAGGCTCTGGGCCGGCGCGACATAGTCTTCGGCTACGGTGATCGCCTCGTCCACGGTGGCGGCGCGCATGATCTTCATGGCGGCTGACAGCGACGTGTCGCGCCCGCTCAGCACGGTCCAGCCCAGGGCGGCCACATGGCCCGGCGGGGTCACGGTGCCCAGATCGAACTGGCTGCCGGGCAGGATGGGGCCATTGTCGCTCCAGCGCAGGGTCAGGGTGACGGGGGGCTGATCCTTGATCTCGACGATCGACCGGCGGGTGACGAAGGGTTTGAACCCGTCAGGTGTCAGGTATTCTTCGGCATTTTCGGGGTTCAGCCGTTCGATGAACAGATCCTGATCATCCACATAGGCCGATGTGATCGCCCAGCCCAGATCCGTGCTGCGCCCCGACAGCACCACCGGCAGGCCCGGAATGGTGCCGCCGATCACCCCGCCCGACGACAGCTCCATCCGGGCCAGATACCAGATCGCAGGCGCGGTAAAGCCCAGATGCGGGTCATTGGCCAGCAGTGTTCCACCCGCAGCCGAGCGCACGGGTGCCGCCGCCCAGGCGTTCGACGCGCCCGCCAGCCCGCGCGGGGGCAGGGGCGACAGCGGATCGCGGCGCTGCGGGGCGCTTTCGGAATAGCGCGGCAGATCGGGGAACAGGCTGGCATAGGGGGGCAGGGCGGCGATGCCGGGGCCCGGCACATCGGGCAGGATGTCGCGCAGCCGCGCGTGATCGTCAAGCATCAGCGAGGTGCGCGCATAAAGCACCTCTTCGGCCAGATGGCCCGACAGCTGCAATGCCATCAGCTTGACGATGGCCAGAGAATCCGCCGGTTGCCAGGGGGCGATGGGATTGTTGAACAGGAACATCTCAGGGGCGCCCCGGCCAAGGGCGCGGTCGTTGATTTCGGCCAGCCGCGCATTGACGCCTGCGGCATAGCCGGTCAGCGCCTCCAGCGTTTCGGCATCCTGATGCGCCACCGAGGTGCTGGCCAGCCGGTAAAGGTCAAGCCGCCGCAGCAGCGTGTCGATCTCGACCGTGCGCGGGCCAAACACCTCGGACAGGCGCCCCTGCACGGTGCGCCGCATCATCGTCATCTGCCACAGCCGGTCCTGCGCATGGGCATAGCCCAGACCAAAGAACACATCGCGGTCGTCTTCGGCAAAGATATGGGGGACATTGGCATTGTCATGCAGGATCTCGACCGGGCCGATCAGCCCTGCGGCGCGGATCGTCTTGTCATAGTCGGGCAGCGATTGCGAGGCCAGATAATAGGCCATCACCACCCCCAGCACCACCAGCCCCACAAGTGCCGCCGCCAGCCGCACGATCCAGCGAAATACCAAGCCCAAAGGGTGCCTCCGATCTTTGATCCGCAGGTTGACCCCGCGTGTTGACCTGTCTGTCCGACCTGTTACCTACCATAGTTAACAGAGGCGGCGAGCGGAAAAGGAGGCCGGTATGGCAAAGGTGGCGTTTTTGGGTCTGGGTGTGATGGGCTATCCGATGGCCGGGCATCTTCAGGCGGCCGGGCATGCGGTCACCGTCTATAACCGCACCGCGGCCAAGGCGCAGGCCTGGGCCGACCAGCATGGCGGCGCCTGCGCCGCGACCCCGCGCGAGGCCGCAACAGGAGCCGAGTTCGTCATGGCCTGCGTGGGCAATGATGATGATCTGCGCAGCGTGTGTCAGGGCCCGGATGGCGCGTTTGCGGGGATGACGGCGGGGGCGGTCTTTGTCGATCACACCACCGTGTCGGCCAAGGTCACGCGCGATCTGCACGCAGCGGCGCAGGAAGGCGGCGTCAGCTTTGTCGACGCGCCGATCTCGGGCGGTCAGGCGGGGGCTGAAAACGGTGCGCTCAGCGTCATGTGTGGCGGCGCCGAAGACGCCTATGGGCGCGCCGAACCGGTGATCGCGGCCTATGCCAAGATCTGCCGCCGCATCGGCGACAGCGGGGCAGGGCAGATGACCAAGATGTGCAACCAGATCGCCATTGCCGGTCTGGTGCAGGGCCTTTCTGAGGCGCTGCATTTTGCCGAAAAAGCCGGGCTGGACGGGCGTCAGGTGGTCGAGGTGATCAGCCAGGGCGCCGCCGGCAGCTGGCAGATGGCCAACCGCTATGAAACCATGCTGGATGATGCGTTCGAGCACGGGTTTGCCGTGGACTGGATGCGCAAGGATCTGGGGATCTGTCTGGATGCGGCGGATGAAACCGGGGCGTCTCTGCCGGTGACGGCGCTGGTCGATCAGTTCTACAAGGATGTGCAGAAACTGGGCGGCGGTCGCTGGGACACCTCAAGCCTGATCAAGCGGCTGCGCGCGCTTGATTGATCCCGATCGTGCAGATCAGGGCGCCTGTGCGCCCTGACCGTCCTGTGATCAGGGAATGATGCGGGTGTATTTGGTCCCGGCCAGCGATGCGCCCGCATAAAGCCCGGCCTGATTGAACACGGCTGCCAGCACGTCCGACAACAGCGTGTTGGTATCGGCCGCCACAGATGCGCCGTCATTGCTGACCACAAAGCCGATATCGCCACCTGCGGTCCAGCCGCTGCCCGCGCGGAATTCGGCAAGCGCCGCTTCGGTCATGAAAAACAGCACGCTGGCATATTGCTGCGCGCCGATCTGAAAGCCCGCACTGGCCGAGGTCTGGGAATAGTAATCCACCGTTGCCCCGTCGATGCGCAGCGCCCCGCGCCCATAGCTGCCCCCCAGACCGAACCCGGCCTCGCTGACCAGGGGCATGACCAGCATGCCTGCGGCCTTGCGCGACAGGTCGATGGTGTTGGGATAGGCGTTGAACATCAGGTTCAGCGTCGCATCCGCGCGCGCGTCGATGGTTTCAGAGCCCCGGCTGTTGACGCCATTGCCGCAGGCTGCCAGCGCGCCGGTCGCAGCCAGAACGCCGGTGCCAAAGGCCCGCCGGGTCCAGCGCGGGGAAGTGTCACGTGTCATGATATGTGCCTGTAATCGTTGATATGTCCGCTCGGTCGCCGGCTGGGCCGGTCTTGCGCGACACTATAGCCGGGCCGGGGCGCCCTGTCACCTGCTGCGGCCGCTCAGCCCCCCAGCAGGCGGGCCATCGCCGGGGCGAAATAGGTCAGCACCCCGTCACAGCCTGCGCGTTTGAACGCCAGCAAGCTTTCGATCATGGTCTTTTCCCCGTCGATCCAGCCATTCTGGGCGGCGGCCTGGATCATCGCGTATTCGCCCGACACCTGATAGGCATAGGTCGGTGCGCCAAACCCGTCCTTCACCCGGCGGCAGATGTCCAGATAGGGCATGCCCGGTTTGATCATCACCATATCGGCGCCTTCGCCTAGGTCGCGCTGGATCAGGCGCAGGGCTTCGTCGGAATTGGCGGGATCCATCTGATAGGTTTTCTTGTCGCCGGTCAGCGCGCCCGACGCGCCCACCGCATCGCGGAACGGGCCATAGAAGGCCGATGCATATTTGGCCGCATAGCTCATGATCATGACATTGTGGTGGCCCGCCGATTCCAGCGCGCCGCGCATGGCGCCGATGCGCCCGTCCATCATGTCTGATGGCCCGATGATGTCGGCGCCCGCCTCGGCCTGGGCGAGGGTCATCTTGACCAGCGCCTCTATGGTGCGGTCATTGACGATTTCGCCGTTTTCGACAAACCCGTCATGGCCGTTGATGTTGTAGGGATCCAGCGCCACATCCGTCATCACCGCGATGTCGGGAGCGGCGTCCTTGATGGCGCGCACCGCGCGGTTGCACAGGTTGTCGGGGTTCCAGGCTTCGGCGCAATCTTCGGTCTTCAGCGCCGGATCGGTATAGGGAAACAGGCAGATCGCAGGGATGCCCAGACCGGCGGCGTCGCGGGCGGCGTCGGCGATCCGGTCGACACTGCGGCGCAGCACGCCGGGCATGGATGGCACGGGCTCTTCGATGCCATCCCCGTCGCGCACGAAGATCGGCCAGATCAGATCGCCCACGCCAAGCGTGTTTTCACGCACCAGCGACCGGATCGCTTCGGATTGGCGGGCGCGACGAAACCTGGCCTGTGGGAACGGGGCAACGGTGGGCGTCATGTGCGGGCTCCTTGCAGAATTCGCTATTGGGTGGCATGGAAAGCTCTGCCGCTCAAGGCTAAGTGTGGGCCGATGCCGCGCACAAGGTCGTGGCGCGTGATGCAACAGGGGCCGTGGACAGACATATGTCACTGACAGATCTGATCGAATTTCAGGCCTTTTCCAGCGTGTGGTTCTGGATTTTGCTGGCGTTGTTCTGGACCTCGGCGGGCAGCCGCGTGCTGGGGATCCCGTTCGACATGATCAACCGCGCCCGCCGCGACGGCGCCATGGCCCTGACCGAGGTCGAGCATCTGGCCCATATCTTTGCCGCGCGCATTCTGCGTGCGGGTGATCTTTGGGCGCTGGTGCTGCTGGGGCTGGCGTTTTTCGTGCTGACCGTGTCGGTCCTGCTGGGCTTTGTCTATGGGTTCGAACTGGCGCAGGCAGTGGCGATGTTCACGCTGCCGGGGATGATCCTGGGCGTGATGACGCAGCGGCTGGCCTATCGTGTCTATGAGGGCGAAATTCTGGGCGACGAACTGCTCAGGGTGCTGACCCGCCACCGGCTGCGGGTGCAGGCGCTCGGGATGGCGTTTCTCTTTGTCTCGGCGCTTTGGGGGATGTACTGGGTGCTGTCGCGCGGCATCTGAAGGGGCGCGCGCGCCGCAAACACGATCAGGAAGGCTTGGCCATGACATCGCAACATATTTCGGTCGGTGGCGCCCCCGAAGGGTTTGACGCGCGCCTGATCCTGGACGAGATCGCGCGCAGCAATGCCCCCCTGATCCATGTGGCGCGCGATGACAAGCGGCTGGCGGCGATGCGCGCGGCGTTGGAATTCTTTGCCCCCGACATGCCGGTGCTGAGCTTTCCGGGCTGGGATTGTCTGCCCTATGACCGGGTGTCGCCCAATGCCGATATTTCGGCGGCGCGCATGGCCACGCTGGCCGCGCTGGTGCATGGGATGCCCGACCGGTTCGTGCTGCTGACCACGCTGAATGCCGCAACCCAACGGGTGCCTGCGCGCGACACCCTGCGCGAGGCCGCGTTCAGCGCCCGCGTGGGTGGCCGCGTCGACGAAGACGCCCTGCGCGCCTTTCTGGTGCGCATGGGGTTTTCGCAAAGCCCCACGGTGATGGAGCCGGGCGATTATGCCGTGCGCGGTGGCATCATCGACATTTACCCGCCCGGCGATGGCGGGCCGGTGCGGCTGGATCTGTTTGGCGACGTGCTGGATGGGGCGCGCCGGTTCGACCCTGCCACGCAGCGCACCACCGACACGCTGGATCTGGTCGAACTCGCCCCGGTGTCCGAAGTCATTCTGGACGAGGCCGCGATCACCCGGTTCCGCCAGAACTACCGGCTGGAATTTGGCGCCGCGGGCACCGATGACCCGCTTTACGAGGCGGTGAGCGCGGGGCGCAAACATCAGGGTATCGAACACTGGCTGCCGTTCTTTCATGAACGGCTTGAGACGCTGTTTGACTACCTGCCGCAGGCCACGATCACGCTGGACGATCAGACCACGGCGGCGCGTCTGGCGCGGTGGGACAGCATTGCCGATCAATATGACACCCGGCGCATCGCCATGGGGCAGAAATCGCGCATGGACAGCGTCTATAAGCCGACGCCGCCGGGGCTGCTTTATCTGGATGACGCGGCCTGGGACGGCGCGATCGACGGGCGCCGGGTGCTGCATTTTCATCCGCTGGCCCAGGCCAGCGGCCCCGGTGTCATCGACGCGGGCGGGCGCATCGGGCGCAATTTCGCGCCCGAGCGGCAGATGGAAAGCGTCAGCCTGTTCGGCGCGCTGGCCGATCAC
>JAOXSC010000142.1 GCA_025800215.1 Marinibacterium sp. | reverse complement strand
TGCAGCACCAGCGGGATCGCGGGGTAGACGATGTCATGGGGCACGCCCAGCACGATTTCGCCTTCGAAGGCCTGATCGGTAAGCCGCCCGATCAGCTCGTCATTCAGAGCCACCATCCGCCGCGCATAGACCAAAAGCTGTTCGCCCGACGCCGTCAGCGCCACGCCGCGCCCCGACCGGTCAAGCAGTTCCAGCCCCAGAAGATCTTCGAGCCGCTTGAGCTGCATCGACACCGCAGACTGCGTCAGATGCAAGAACCCCGCCGCCCGTGTGACGCCGCCCGCATCGGCCACAGCAACAAATGACCGCAACGTGGTGATATCCAGATTTCGAACCATCACGAACCGTGATCCTTTCCAGTGCAAACATTCGTTTCAAAGATAGATCATAGGCTGCCATCTATATCAACAGAATTGATGCCCACCCGGCAAGCGATCACGAAACATGAGGATACACCAATGGCACATGTCACCTTTCACGCCGCCCGCCGCGCCCGCAAGAAACATGCATCTCTGGCGGAGCTTTTTGCGCTCTGGCGTCAGCGCCAGCACCTGCGCCGCCTTGACGACGACGCGCTGGCCGATATCGGCCTGACCCGGCAGGACGCAGAACGCGAAGCCGCCCGCCCCGTCTGGGACGCCCCCGAGCGCTGGCGCGGTTAAGGGCAAAGCGACGCATTTGCCCCCGAGACGCCCCTGAAACCGCGTGTCTCTCCCTTGAAAAACGCGGCTTTTCGCAACATATTCCTGCCGAGGGATCCGGGCCTGCCCGGGTCCCATTGGTTTATGAATGGAGAGCTTGATGGCTGAATTCGATACGATCCGGACGACGGCGGCAGGCGCCCGCTCCGCCGCGATCGACGAGGGGCTGCGTGCCCACATGAACAAGGTCTACGGCACGATGTCCGTGGGCATGCTCATCACCTTTGCCGCAGCCTGGGCCCTGTCGGGCCTGGCGGTGACATCCGACCCCAGCGGCGCCGCGGCCCAGATCGGCAACGGCCAGTATCTGACAGGTCTTGGCGTGGCGCTCTATACGTCGCCCCTGAAATGGGTGGTGATGTTTGCCCCGCTGCTGTTCGTCTTTGGCTTTGGCGCCGCGATCAACCGCCTGTCGGCCAGCGCCGCACAGCTGGTGTTCTACGCATTTGCGCTGGTCATGGGCGTGTCGATCAGCTCGATCTTCCTGGTGTTCACCGGTGAATCGATCGCGCAGACCTTTCTGATCACCGCCATCGCCTTTGCCGGCCTGTCACTTTACGGCTACACCACCAAAAAGGACCTGTCGGCCTTTGGCACCTTCCTGGTCATGGGCCTGATCGGCCTGCTGGTCGCGTCGGTGGTGAACATCTTCCTGGCGTCGTCGGCGCTGTCCTTTGCGATCTCGGCCATTGGTGTTCTGATCTTTGCCGGCCTCACCGCCTATGACACCCAGAACATCAAAACCACCTATCTGCAGATGGCCCATACCGGCGATCAGGAATGGCTGGGCAAGGCCGCCATCATGGGCGCGCTGAGCCTTTATCTGGACTTCATCAACCTGTTCATGTTCCTGCTGCAATTCCTGGGCAACCGCGAATAAGCGCAAGGCACATCGCCAGATCCCGAAGGCCGGTCCGCGTGACCGGCCTTTTTTGTTGGCTAGGATCGGGGCTGCAGATGCATGCGCACCAGACGGCGTTCGACCGCTGTCTGATAACCCGACTGATAGGCCCGCTTGACCACCCGCCCGAACCCATAGGTGCAGCCCCAGATCAGCAGCAGGCTGAGCACCAGCTCGGCCTGTTCGGCGGGCGGTTCCTGAAGGATCACGGCAACGCCCAGAACGCTGACCACCAGCAGGTAGTAATAGAACAGCGCCATCGCCTTGCCGACAAAGCCCGACGGGAACGGCAGCAGCAGGCGGCGGCGCAACCAGCCGTAGTCGCCCCAGCGGCGCGGCAGGTCGGGATCCTTGCGCAGCGCCTCAAGGTCGTCATCCGCCAGATCCGATGGCGTGCCATGTTGCGTGATCAGGTCGGCGGCAATGTCGTTGATCTGATATTGCAGCCGCTGCGTCAGCGCCGGATCATCCTTGACCGCCGTCAGCAGCGATTCCGTCAGCGCCAGCCGCGCCTTCAGCAGATCGAGCCGCCGCAGATGCCCCCCGATCCCCAGCCGCGCCGTCAGCACCGTCGCCAGCGCGCCCACCACCGGAATGACAAGCGGCGTCAGCGGGGCCAGCCATGCAAGATCCTCTGCCATCTGCGCCCTCCCTCAGGATGGGGGACAGCCTAGCGTCAATGGGGGCGGTCTGGAAAGGGGGGCGCATCGGGGAGCCCGCGCAGCCAGTCGCGCACCGCACGGGGCGCGCGCAGATGCACCACCCCCAGCCCCGCCCCATGGGTCCGGATCAGCCGCTGCACACGCGCCCGGCTGCTCTGCCGGGTGCGCCAGATATAGCGGTAGAATTCGGGCGTTTCGCCATGAAAGCCTTCGGGGCAGCCATCGGCCATGTCCGGGCGCACCTGCCCGGCATAAAGCACCGATCGTTTGGTCACCCGCCACAGCCGCAGTCCCACCGGCAGATCCAGCCAGATCAGCGTGTCAGCCCGCGACGCGCGGTTGTCATAGGTGTCCGACAGCCCGCCTTCGAAGATCCAGCGTGACTGCGCTTCGACGGCCAGCGCCATGGGGCGCTTTTCGTCCATGCTGCGTGGCTGCCAGCCGGGCTTCCAGTGCAGATGATCCATGTGAAAGACCGGCAGCCCGGTGCGCGCGCCCAAGGCCCGCGCCAGCGTGCTTTTGCCCGACCCCGGCCCGCCCACGATCATCACGCGTTCCATGGCCCCTCCCCCCAGAACAGAAAAAGGCCACGCGGGTCAGCGTGGCCTTTGTATGGTCTGTCAGAAACAAGCAAGATTACTTGATCTTGCCTTCCTTGTACTCGACATGCTTGCGAGCCACGGGATCGTATTTCCGCACGACCATTTTTTCGGTCATGGTACGTGCGTTTTTCTTCGTCACGTAGAAATGGCCCGTGCCAGCGGTCGAGTTCAGACGGATCTTGATTGTCGTCGGCTTCGCCATGGTCACTCTCCTGCGCCGAAAGGCTGGGCCTTTCGTTGAATTCATATGAGCGTGCGCTTTTACCCGCATGCGGGCCCGAGTCAACCGGAAACTTTGGGTCTGCGTGTTTGGCTGCGCATCCGCCCCTCACAGGGGGTCGGATGCGTTGCGCGGAAGGCCTGTAAGCCGGATTCTGTCCCGGGGTTTCCCCCATGGATGACCATTCTTCTACGGCGCCTGTTGCCAGACGCCTTGAGCTGCCAACCCGACCCCTCTCGGCTGAAGCGGGCCTAGCGGCGGTTTCCCGTTTCCGGGACCAGCCCGCGCGGGGGTCCTATTAGGCATTGCTCCCGGTGGGGCTTGCCGTGCCGCCCCTGTTGCCAGGGGCGCGGTAGGCTCTTACCCCACCGTTTCACCCTTACCCGCGTGATGCGGGCGGTCTGTTCTCTGTGGCGCTTTCCGTCGGGTTGCCCCGCCCGGGCGTTACCCGGCACCGTTGCTTCAGGGAGTCCGGACTTTCCTCGGACCCCGGTCGGGGCCCGCGGCCATCCAGCCTTCCGCGCGGCGTTCAGTTAGGCGCTTGGCTTGGGGGCGTCAAGGCACCGTGCGTGCAACGCTCAGCGCCATCTGGTGATCCGCCTGGCTGGCCGGGCCATCGTGTTCGGGCAGAAAGCGATCGCGGAACGCCCGCAGGAGCGGATCCGGCGCGGCGTCCTGGGGATAGCCGATGTCCGTCAGAACCTTGCGCAGCGCATCAGGATTGGCCGGTTGGCTGCGCGCCTGTGGCATCGGTTCGAAATCCGGCCAGCGCGCCAGCCCAAGCCGCGCAAGGCGGCGCCAGTCGAACCGGCGGCCCGGATCCTGCTTGCGCCCCGGCGCCATGTCGGAATGGCCGATCACCCCATCTGCCGCGATCCCCCAGCGGGACAGGATCCCCGCCAGAAGGCTTTCAAGCCGGGCCATCTGCGGTTCGGAAAAGGGTTGATCGCCGCGATTGTCCAGCTCGATCCCGATCGAGCGGGAATTGATGTCGCCCTGCCCCTGCCAGCTGCCTGCACCGGCGTGCCAGGCGCGGTCTTCTTCGCGCACCATCTGCCACAGGGTGCCGTCGCCGCCCACAAGGTAATGCGCCGACACCTCGGCTGCCGGGTCACACAGCCGATCCAGCGCCGCACGGGCGCTGGTCATGGCGGTATAGTGGATCACGACAAGCGTGGGCCGCAGCCCGTCCCGGCGCGGCCCGAAATTCGGCGACGGATGCCAGAGCGCGGTCAGCCCTGCACCGCCGCACGGAAGGGTGCGGGATCCCAGGCGCAGGCATAGCCGTCGCCATCGGGGTCAAGCCCCTTGCGATCACGCTGCGGCCCGCCACTGGCCAGAAAGTCGATCTGGGCCTGATCGGGCGACGGATAGCCCGCACAGGCGCGCTGAGCCCGGTTTTGCAGATTGATCCCGGTGCGGCTGTAGATGCGGGTGCCACGCGGGTTGCTGCTGGACAGGGCATAGGCCACGATATTGGGCGATGCGCCCGCGTCGCGCTGCGGCAGTTCGGTGGGCTGCACCGTTTCGCGCACCGCAGCGGCCGCGGCGATGCGGTCGGCGTCGCTCTGGATCGTCTGACGGCCCGAGACGGCGGAAAAGTCCTGTTCATCCGACAGGCTTGCATTGTCGCCGCCGGGCACAGGAGCCACGACAGCCCCCCCCGCCAGCGCAGCGTTGGCCCCGGCGATGAGCGGATCCCCAGCGGGCACGCCGGACGCACCGGGCACGCCGCCGGAACTGGCCGCAGCGATGCTGCCATCGGTCTGCAGCGCCTGCTGCAATTCGATCGACGTGTTCTGCGCGGGGGCCAGCACCTGCGCGGTCACCTCTTGCGGCGGGTCAAGCGTGGCGTTGGTTTCAAGGGCGACGTCGCGCGGATCCTGCACCGGAGCCCCGGTTCCAAGCACCGAAGGCGATGTCTGCACGCATCCCGCCACCAGCGCCATCACGGCCACACTGCCCATCACCTTCAACATCACCAGACCCACCTTTTGCCGTTTCAACCCAAGCTTGGTGTTACCACCATTTGCCCGGCTTCGCCACAAAGCCCGCCGCCGATTCCATCGCCAGCCCAAGGTTCAGCAGCTCGCCTTCTTCCCAGGGACGCCCGATCAGCTGCAGGCCAAGCGGCAGCCCCTGCGCGTCCAGACCCGCAGGCACCGAGATCCCCGGCAGCCCGGCCAGGTTCACCGTCACCGTGAAGACGTCATTGAGATACATCTGCACCGGATCGGCATCCGTCATCTCGCCCAGGCCAAAGGCCGCCGACGGCGTGGCCGGGGTCAGGATCGCATCGACGCCCTGTGCAAAGACGTCTTCGAAATCCTTCTTGATCAGCGTGCGCACCCGGCGGGCGCGGTTGTAATAGGCGTCATAGAACCCTGCCGACAGCACATAGGTGCCGACCATGACACGGCGCTGCACCTCGTGGCCAAAGCCCTGGGCGCGGGTCTTTTCATACATTTCGGTGATGCCGTCGCCCTGATCCAGCGTCGCGCGCTGGCCATAGCGCACGCCGTCATAGCGCGCGAGGTTCGACGACGCCTCGGCCGGCGCGATCACGTAATAGGCCGGCAGCGCGTATTTGGTGTGCGGCAGCGAAATATCGACGATCTTGGCCCCCGCATCCTGCAGCATCTTGGTGCCATCAGCCCACAGCGCTTCGATCTCGGGCGGCATGCCCTCCATCCGGTATTCACGCGGAATGCCGATGGTCTTGCCCCGGATGTCCCCGGTCAGCATCGCTTCGAAATCGGGCACCGGCAGATCGGCGCTGGTGCTGTCCATCGGGTCGTGCCCGGCCATGGCCCCCAGCATGATTGCCGCATCGCGCACCGATTTGGTCATCGGCCCCGCCTGATCAAGCGAGGACGCAAATGCCACGATCCCCCACCGCGAGCAGCGCCCATAGGTGGGTTTGAGCCCCACGGTCCCGGTAAAGGCCGCAGGCTGGCGGATCGACCCGCCAGTATCGGTGCCGGTGGCCGCAAGGCACAGATCCGCCGCAATCGCAGCTGCAGACCCGCCCGACGACCCGCCCGGCGTCAGCGCGGCATCGCTGCCCGCGCGCCGCCAGGGGCTGATCGCATCGCCATAGGCGCTGGTTTCATTGGAACTGCCCATGGCGAATTCATCCATGTTCAGCTTGCCCAGCATCACCGCGCCCGCATCCTTGAGCTGGCGGCTGACGGTGGATTCGTATTCCGGGCGGAACCCTTCAAGGATGCGGCTGGCGGCCTGGCTGGGCACGCCTTCGGTGCAGAACAGATCCTTGATCCCGATGGGCAGCCCGCACATGTCGGGCGCGTCGCCGGCCTGAATGCGCGTATCGGCGGCCCGCGCGCGCTCCAGCGCGATGTCGGGTGTCTTGTGCACAAAGGCATTCAGCGCGTCGGCGCCATCAATGGCGCTCAGGCAGGCTTCGGTCAGTTCGACCGATGTGGTGTCGCCCTTGCGGAGCAGATCGCGGGCCTCGGCCAGGCCCAGTGCGTTCAGGTCAGTCATCTCGCGTTGCCCTTATTCCACAACTTTGGGGACGGCAAAAAAGCCTTCGCGCGCATCGGGCGCGTTGGACAGGATCTGGCCCTGACGGTTGCCGTCAGTCACTACATCCGCCCGCCGCTTGAGCCGCTGCGGCGTCACAGATGTCATCGGTTCGACACCTTCGACATCAACCTCGTTGAGCTGTTCGATAAAGCCCAGGATCGTGTTGAATTCGGCGGCGAGCGCCGGGAGGGTGTCATCCTCGACCTTGATCCGGGCCAGTTTGGCCACCTTTGCGGCGGTGCGTTCGTCAATCGACATGGGCCAACCCCTTTCCTGCGTCAGGCCCATGTACCGCCCAGTGTCCCGACCCGCAAGATGGCCCCCGGCAGAAACGCCGCACAAGCCCGCAATTGCGCGCCTTGATGCTTGTTTGGCCGGGTCAAAGGCTGGCATCCTGCGCCTGAGCAATCTTGAAAGGAACCGCGCCATGAAACTCTGGCTGCATCACGTCAACGTCGTCTCGCATGATGTGCCGGGGCTTGATCGCTTTTACCGCGATGTGATGGGGATGGGGGATGAGCGCCCCGAAAACCTGCCGCGCCAGGACAAGACCAATGGCTATGCGGGCGATGTGGCCTTTGTCACCGACGGGCAGATCCAGATGCATCTGGCCGAGCGCGACATCGGCGCAGGCTTTCGCACCGGTCAGATCGTGAACCCGGTGGCACGCGGGCATATTGCCTTTCGCACCGATGATCTGGATGCGTTCCGCGCCCATCTTGACGCCAAGGGCATCCCCTATTCCGACTGGGGCGGCATCGCCACCGCCGACTGGCACCAGATCTTTTTCTACGACCCCGACGGCAACGTGATCGAGGTGCACCAGGTCAACGACACCGCCCCCGATTGAGCCGGGCTGGGGCGCGCTGAGCCTGACCGGCGCGCTCAGCCCGGTTCCCGGCGCGGCAGCGTTTCGGCGGTGCGGGCGGTGCGCCCGGTCAGCAGATGACGGCGATAGACCTCAATCATCCATCCCAGCATCAGGCCGTTCAGGACGTGCCACAGAAAATGTGTGCCCTGCGGGACGCCGCCGCAGAGCGGCATATCGAGGCTGCGGAAGGTGATCGACAGGCCCAGCAGCACCGCACCGATGGCCAGCCCCCGCGCCACCTGAGGCAGCACCCACATCAGACCCACCGCATAGATCGCGATCAGCAGGGCAACGGGTGCATAAGACGCCGACGACCCCAGCCCCGGCACCTGTGAAAAGAGCGGTGCCGTCAGCGCGGCATAGGGGATGAACAGCGCCGTCAGCCCATAGGCGCGCCAGCCCTGCAGCCCCAGCACATCGCGGTTCACCGCAAAGATATAGACCACGATGAACAGCAGGATCGGCAGCACATCGGCAAACATCGCCCAGATCGTGGCATGGGTGTGAAACAGGAAACTGCCGATGCCGATCGCCGTCAGGATCCCCACCAGCACCCAGGCCAGCGGCGCGCGCTGACCGCGCAGGCGCCAGGCCATGATCAGCGCCGCGATCACAAAGGCGACATTGGTCAGGGCGTTGATCGGCTCGGCCCAGTAGTCGGGTCCAAGCCGCTCGCAATAATTGTTCACCTGCTGGTGCCAGTCCATGGACCTGTCGGATCCTCGTGTTAGGGTCGGGCCAGATACATTACATAGGAGCTTTTCATGAAAATCACCTGGCTCGGGCATGCAAGTTTTCGCATTGAAAGCGCGGGCAAGATCCTGCTGATTGATCCGTGGCTGAGCGGCAATCCGATGCTGCCCGAAGATCGCCATGATGCGGCCGTGGCGGGCGCCACGCATATTCTGCTGACCCATGCGCATTTCGATCATGTGGCCGATGTGCTGCCGCTGGCCAAGGCGCTTGGGGTGCCGGTGGTGGGGCAATACGATCTGATGGGCTATTGGTCCGAAGCCGAAGGGCTTGACACCGTGGGCTTCAACAAGGGCGGCACCGTGGATCTGGACGGGATCAAGGTCAGCATGGTGAACGCGGTGCATTCATCAACCTTTGCCACCCCCGAAGGTCTGCGCACGGGCGGCACGGAATGCGGGTTCATGATCGAAACCGAAGGCAAGGTGATCTATGTGTCGGGCGACACCGATGTGATGGCCGACATGGAGTGGATGGGAGATTACTACAAACCCGATATCGGGATCCTCTGCGCGGGCGGGCATTTCACGATGGACATGGCCAAGGCCGCCTATGCGGCAAAGCGCTATTTCGATTTCAGGACCGTGATCCCGTGCCATTACCGCACCTTCCCGATTCTGGAGCAATCGGCCCAGGCGCTGGCCGACGGCCTGCCCGGCGTCGATGTGATCGAACCGCAGGTGCTGGACCCGATCGAGCTGTAAGGCGGGCCAAAGGGAGGCGGGCTGAAGCCCGCCCTACCCATGGCCCTGCCCGCCTGCGCGATTGGTCAGCGGCGCGTGGCGAAGAACTGTCTGAGCAGGGTTTCGGCCTCTTGCGCAGCCAGACCATCGTAGACTTCGGGGCGGTGGTGGGACTGGTCATGGGAAAACACCCGTGCCCCATGGGCCACGCCGCCCGATTTGGGATCGGATGCCCCGTAATAGACCCGGCGGATCCGCGCGGCGGCAATCGCGGCGGCGCACATCGCGCAGGGTTCCAGCGTCACATAAAGATCATGCCCCGGCAGCCGTTCTGACCCAAGTGCGGCACAGCCTGCACGGATCACGAGCATTTCGGCATGGGCCGTGGGATCGCACAGCGCGCGCGTGCGGTTCCCGTCCGCCGCCACCACAGCACCATCCGGCCCCACCAGCACGGCGCCCACCGGAACTTCGGCGCGCGCGGCGGCTTTGCGCGCCTCGGCCAGCGCAAGATCCATATGCGAACGAAACATCATGGCGCGCACCCTGCCCCGCTGCGGGAACTGGCGCAACCGCGCATCTTGGGCTAAGGGCGGGGGATGACCCAATCTTCCCCTCCCGGCGATCGCATCGCCAAGGTCCTGTCTCGGGCTGGTGTGGCCTCGCGCCGCGATGCCGAGCGCATGATCCAAGCCCGCCGCGTGGCCGTCAATGGCAAGCTCATCGACAGCCCCGCCCTGAACGTGACCGAGGCAGACCGCATCACCGTGGATGGCAAGCCGATCCGCGCGCCCGAACCGCCGCGGCTGTGGCTTTACAACAAGCCCGTGGGCCGCGTGACCACCACCAGCGATGAAAAGGGGCGGCCGACGATCTTTGACGACATGCCCGAAGACATACCGCGCGTGATGACGGTGGGCCGGCTTGACCTGAATTCCGAAGGTCTTTTGCTGCTGACCAATGATGGCGCGATCAAGCGACGGCTCGAGCTACCATCGACGGGCTGGCTGCGGCGCTACCGGGTGCGGCTCAAGGGGCGGCCGCAGGACAGCGATTTTGATCCGCTGCGCAAGGGGATCGAGGTGGATGGCGAACGGTTCCAGCCCATGCAGGTCCAGCTGGACCGCCAGCAGGGCGCCAATGCCTGGGTCACCGTGTCCCTGCGCGAAGGCAAGAACCGCGAAATCCGCCGCGCCATGGACAGTATCGGGCTGAGCGTGAACCGGCTGATCCGGGTGTCCTATGGGCCGTTCCAGCTGGGCAACCTCAAACAGGGCGAGGTCGAAGAGCTGCGCCGCCGCGTGGTACGTGACCAGCTTGGGCTTGAGGATGACAGCGACACCGCCAGCCCCAAGGGCGCGGCCAAGCCGGTACGGCGACGCGACAGGCCAGGCCCGAAACCCGGTGCAAAACCGGGCGCAAAACCCGGTTTCAAACCCGGAGCGCGGCGCACGTCATCGGCGCCGGGCAAAGCGCCGGCAAGGCCGCGCCCAGGCCGAGGTCATGACCGCAGCGACGACCGCAACAACGACCGGGGCCCAAAGCGCGGATAAGGGGCGGTTCAGCACGGCATGTCTTTGAAAATCGCGCCAGATTGCTTAACTAGTCGGGGACGGAAACCAGACCCGAGGCCCCGATGTCCGGCGCGACGCTCAAGAAACTGGCCTATATCGGCCTGCTGGTGATTCTTTTCGGAGTCACCTCGGGCTGGCTTGGGGGGCTGTGAGCCCATGGCAAAACGCTATGGCGGCAAATACAGCCCCCACCCAACCGGCCCCAACCGGACCGAACCCTATCAACAGGCCCGGCCCGACCCGGTGGGCAGCCGCGCCAATACGCTGTTCTTTCCCGGCATCGTGCTGGGGGCCACATCGCTCAATGACGGAGCGGTGGGGCTGGGGATCGGGCTGACGGGGGCCGCTGCCCTGATCCTGGGCGCGTGGCTGCTGCGCGAAGGGCTGCGGGCCGAAACCGCCTTTGACGCGCGCAAGACCGCGCGCAGACCCGCCTTTCCACGCAAGATAGCCGCTGCGGTCTTCACCGGCATCGGGGCGGCACTGGCCGTGTTCAAGCAGGATCCGTCGCTCATGGCGCCCGCCATCTATGGCGCGGCGGCCACAGCTCTGCATCTGGCCGCCTTTGGCATCGACCCGATGCAGGACAAGGGCATGGGCGATGTGGATGATCTGCAGCGCGACCGCGTGGCCCGCGCCATTGACGAGGGCGAGCGCCATCTGGATGCCATGGCGGACGCCATTCAGCGCGCGGGCGACCGCGATCTGGCGGCCCGTGTGGCCGAATTCAGCCTCACGGCCCGACGCCTGTTCCGGCGGGTCGAAGAAGATCCGGGCGATCTGTCGGGGGCGCGCAAATACATGACGCTCTATCTGTCGGGGGCCCGCGACGCGACCGAGAAATTTGCCGATCTCTACCAGCGCCGCCCCGACGGGCAGGCGCGGGCCGACTATGCCGCGCTGCTTGATGATCTGGAACAGAACTATGCCGCCCGCAGCGAGCGGCTTTTCGACAATGACCGCACCGATCTCAATGTCGAGATCGACGTGCTCCGCGACCGGCTGGCCCGCAGCGGCGCCCGGCCCCCTCTGACCGAGAAAGAGTGACCCGCATGTCCGACACCACCCGCAAGAAAGCCCTGCAGGCCCAAGACGAGATCGCCGATCTGCCCGCCCTTCCCGAGCCCACCGCCGAAGTGACCCCGCTGGCCGAAGCCGACCCCGCCCGCAGCGCCGAAATCCAGAAGCGGCTGGCCGATCTGGACCTGACCCAGACCGGGTCGATCGTGGGGTTCGGATCCACCGCCCAGACCGAGCTGCAGGAAATCAGCCAGGCCATGCTCAGCGATGTACGTAACAAGGATCTGGGCCCGGCGGGCGACAGCCTGCGCGAAATCGTCAGCACCATTCGCGGCTTTTCCACCGAAGAGCTGGACATGGGCCGCAAACAAAGCTGGTGGGAAAAGCTGATGGGCAAGGCCACCCCGATGGCGCGCTTTTCGGCCAAGTTCGAGCTGGTGCAGACCCAGATCGACCGCATCACCGACGATCTGGAAGGGCACGAAACGACGCTGCTCAAGGACATCAAATCGCTTGATATCCTCTATGACAAAACCCTGGCCTTCTATGATGAGCTTGCCCTTTACATCGCGGCGGGCGACGCCAAGCTTGCCGAGCTCGACACAAGCACCATCCCCGCCTATGAGGCTGCGGTTGAGGCCGCCGCCGAAGACGAACAGGTGATGCGCGCCCAGGAGCTGCGCGATCTGCGCGGCGCGCGCGACGATCTGGAGCGCCGCGTGCATGATCTGCGGCTGACCCGGCAGGTGACCATGCAGTCGCTGCCGTCGATCCGGCTGGTGCAGGAAAATGACAAATCGCTGGTGACCAAGATCAATTCGACGCTGGTCAATACCGTGCCTCTTTGGGAAACGCAGCTGGCGCAGGCGATCACCATTCAACGCTCGTCCCAGGCGGCGCGCGCGGTCAAGGATGCCAATGACCTGACCAATGATCTGCTGACATCGAACGCGGCCAATCTGCGCGATGCCAACCAGAAGATCCGTCAGGAAATGGAACGCGGCGTGTTCGACATCGAGGCAATCAAACAGGCCAATGCCGATCTGATCGGCACCATTCAGGACAGTCTGGCCATTGCCGACGAAGGCAAGGCCAAGCGCGCCGCCGCCGAAGCCGACCTGCGCCAGATGGAAAGCGATCTGCGCGATACGCTGTCCGCCGCACGTGCGCGCCAGACCGATCAGGCGGGCTGAGCGTGCGCCGGGGCATGATGCGGGCCTGGGCGGCGATCACGGCCGCGTCGCTGGCGGCCTGCACCGTGCCACCGGTCAGCGCCCCCGCACCTGTGGCCCCGGCCGCGCCCGCCGCCGCCCCGCCCGCCGCACCTGCGGGCCCGTCAGAGCAGAGCATCGCGCTGCGGCGCTATTATTCCGCGCTGCAGGCCGATCTGCTGACACGGGGTCTGCTGCGCACCGATGGCGGTGGCCCCGATACCCGGTTTGACGCCGATGATCTGGTGGTGAATTTTAGCAATATCGTCTTTTACGACGAATATCGCGCCGATGCCGGGCTCAGCCGCGCGGCCCCCACCCCAAGCGGTGGTCTGCGCCGCTGGGATGGGCCTGTGCGCATGGCCGTCCGCTTTGGCGCGTCGGTCCCGCAGGACCGGCGCGACAGCGACGAGGCCGAGATTGCATCCTATGCCGCGCGGCTGTCGCGGGTGTCGGGCCTGCCCATCACGCTTGGATCGCGGGGGGCCAATTTCCACGTCTTCATCTCGGGCTATGACGACCGCGCCGAACTCGAACAGAGCATCCGCGCGCTGGCGCCTGCCATCGCCCCCGAAACGCTGGCCGCGCTGGTGTCGCCGCCACGCTCGGTGCAGTGCCTTGTGGCCGCGTTCCAGCGGGCCGATGCCCCCTTTAGCTATGGGCTGGCCATTGCGGTGATCCGCGACGAACATCCCGACCTCATGCGCCGGTCCTGCATTCACGAAGAACTGGCGCAGGGGCTGGGTCTGGCCAATGACAGCCCCACGGCACGGCCCAGCATCTTCAACGATGACGATGAATTTGCCCTGCTGACCACCCATGACGAATTCCTGCTGCAGATGCTCTATGATCCGCGCCTGCGAACGGGCCAGAGCCTCGACAGCGCCCAGCCGGTGATCCGCGAGATCGCGGATGGCCTGCTGCCCACAGACCTGTGATCGGAGCCCCCCATGCGGATCCTTGATTTCCTGAAGGGCGATTTCATCGACGTGATCCACTGGCTGGATGACGGGGCCGACCGGCTGGTGTGGCGGTTCGACCGACAGGGCCACGCCATCCGCTATGGCGCCAAGCTGACCGTGCGCGAAGGTCAGGCGGCGGTCTTTGTGCATGAAGGGGTGATCGCGGATGTGTTTGCCCCCGGCCTTTACATGCTGGAAACCAACACCATGCCGGTGCTGACCCGGTTGCAGCATTGGGATCACGGGTTCCGTTCGCCCTTCAAATCCGAGATCTATTTTATCGACACCACCCGCGTCACGGGTCTGAAATGGGGCACCAAGACACCGGTGCTGCTGCGTGATCCCGATCTGGGCGCGGTGCGGCTGCGCGCCTTTGGCACCTATTCGATCCGGGTGACGGATCCGGCACGCTTTCTGGCCGAAATCGTGGGCACCGATGCCAGCCTGACCGCCGATGAGATCAGCTTCCAGATCCGCAGCCTGATCATGCAGGATTTTGCCCGCGTGGTGGCGGGATCCGGGCTGGGGGTGCTCGATATGGCCGCCAATACCGGCGATCTGGGGCAGATGGTGGCCCGCCACATCGCCCCGGTGCTGGACGGTTACGGGCTGAGCATGCCCGATTTTGTCATCGCCAGCCTGTCCCTGCCCGGCGATGCGCAGGACGCGCTGGATGCCGCGCTGCGCGCCCGCGCGCCGGGCGGGCTGCGCCGTGCGACGCCGCCGCCGCCCGCCCCCGACCAGCTTTGGCATCTGGCGCGGGGCGGCGACACCTATGGCCCCTATCCCACCCGGCAGCTGGCCGAGATGGCGCAGCTCGGAGATCTGAGGCCGGACATGCATGTCTGGACCGATGGTCAGGGCGACTGGCAGCGCGCGGGCGATGTGCCTGCGCTGGCCACGCTGTTTGCGTCCCGCCCGCCACCACCCCCGAAAGACTGAAAGGACCAGCATCATGCGGGCATTGATCCAGCGCGTCACCGAAGCCAGCGTGCGCGTCGACGGCGACGTGATCGGAGAGATCGGACAAGGGCTTCTGATCCTTGTCTGCGCGATGGAGGGCGACGATGACAGCGCCGCCGACCGGCTGGCGGCCAAAATCGCCAAGCTGCGCATCTTTGCCGATGAGGCGGGCAAGATGAACCGGTCGCTGCTCGATATCGGCGGCAGCGCGCTGGTGGTCAGCCAGTTCACCCTGTCGGCGGACACGCGGCGCGGCAACCGCCCCGGTTTCAGCCGGGCTGCAGCACCGGCGACCGGCGAACAGCTTTACACCCTCTTTGCCGACCGCATGGGCGATCAGGGGGTGCCGGTGGCCACCGGGCGCTTTGGCGCCGACATGAAGGTCGCGCTGATCAATGACGGCCCGGTCACGATCTGGATCGACACGGACGAGACATGAGCGCGGGTGCGGAAACGGGCGCGGACCTTGTCACCGCACTCTGGCAGGCAGGGGTGGCGGCGGTCGATGGCTACGGCGCCACCGCGCGGGCCATCAGCGGTATGGACCGCCCCGACCGAATTCTTGCAGTGGGCAAGGCCGCCACAGCCATGGCCCGCGCGGCCGCCGCGCGCTGGCCGGATGTGCTGATGATGATCGTCACCAAGGACGGCCACGGCACCGCCGCCCCGCCCCATGCCCGGCTGATCGAAGCGGCCCATCCCGTGCCCGATGCCCGCAGCCTGTCGGCCGGGGCTGCTTTGCGCGCAGCCGTGATGGGGATGCCCGCGGGCTCGGATCTGCTCCTGCTGGTCTCGGGCGGAGCGTCGTCGCTGGCCGAAGATCTGCATGCGGGCTTCGGTTTGGACGACATGGTGGCCCTGAACCAGCGCCTGCTGGCACAGGGGCTGGACATCACCGCGATGAACCGCGAACGGCGCAGGCTGTCACGCATCAAGGGTGGCGGGCTGCTGTCAGGGTTTGCCGGGGCGCGGGCCACAACGCTGGCGATCTCGGACGTGCCGGGCGATGACCCCGGCACCATCGGATCAGGCATCGGCATCGCCCCGCCCGACCGGGGCTTTGCCCATGATCATCGCATCATCGCCAGCAATGCCATTGCCCGTGCCGCAGCGGTGGCCACGGCGCAGGCGCATGGGCTGCATGTGATCGCCAATGACGAATGCCTGCACCGTGATCTGCCGCTGGTGGCCGCCGATCTGGCCGCCCGCATCGCCACCATGCCCCCCGGCGTGATGATCCTGGGCGGAGAGCCCACCGTCACCCTGCCCCCGACCCCCGGTCAGGGCGGCCGCAATCAGGCGCTGGCCCTGTCGCTGGCGCGCCATATTGCGGGGCGCGATGATGTCACCATTCTGGTGGCCGGCACCGATGGCAGCGACGGGCCGACCACCGCCGCAGGCGGGAGGGTGACGGGGCGGACCTGGGGCGATGGCGCGGCAGAGGCGCTGGCCCGCGCCGACAGCGGCCCCTATCTGGCCGCGCGAGATGCTCTCTTTGTCACCGGTCCCACGGGCACCAATGTGATGGATCTGGCGATCATCCTGCGCGCTTGACAGCAGGGGCCAGCGCGCCCGACAGTCGCGCCCATGACCACAAGACCCAACGCTCTGCGCGACATCATCGAGATCCCCGACCAGATCATTCCCCTGTCCGATGGGACCCGCCTGTCCGCCCGCATCTGGCGCCCCGACGACGCGGGTGACAGCCCGGTTCCAGTGATCCTGGAATACCTGCCCTATCGCAAGCGCGACGGCACCATCGCCCGCGACGCGCTGACCCATCCGTGGTTTGCCAAGCGCGGCTATGCCTGCCTGCGCGTTGACATCCGCGGCAATGGCGACAGCCAGGGGTTGATGAGCGATGAATACACCCCCCAAGAGCTGTCGGATGCGGTCGAAGTGATCAACTGGGCCGCCGCCCAGCCCTGGTGCAGCGGCACGGTGGGCATGATGGGGATCAGCTGGGGCGGGTTCAACGCGCTGCAGGTGGCGGCGCTGCGGCCAGAGCCTCTCAGGGCGATCATCACGCTGTGCTCCACGGTGGATCGCTTTGCCGATGACATCCATTACAAGGGCGGCTGCCTGCTCAATGAAAACCTCGGCTGGGGGGCCACGATGTGGTGCTATTCCAGCCGCCCGCCCGACCCCGCCCTGCGCCCCGACTGGCGCGAAATGTGGCTGGAACGGTTGGAGCATGAGCCGTTTCTGCCCGCGCTCTGGCTGAAGCATCAGCGCCGCGACAGCTATTGGCAGCATGGCTCGGTCTGCGAAGATTTCAGCGCCATCACCGCCGCGACCCTGGCGGTGGGCGGCTGGGGGGACGCCTATAAGAACGCGGTTCCTGCGCTGGTCGAGCACCTGCCGGGGGCCAAGGGGATCGTAGGGCCCTGGGTGCACAAATACCCGCATTTTGCCGTGCCCGAACCGCGCATCGGGTTTCTGCAAGAGGCCCTGCGCTGGTGGGATCACTGGCTTGGCGGGCAGGACACCGGGGTCGAGGACGACCCCGCCTATCGCGCCTATGTGATGGACGGGGTGCGCCCGGCCACCTGGTATTCCGACCGGCCCGGCCGCTGGATCGCCGAACGCGACGGCGCCACCGCGCATCTGCCGGTGCAGACGCTGGCGCTTGGCCCCGGCACGCTGGATGCTCCGGGATCCCAGACCCGTCAGCCCGCGCGCTTCGACATCCCCGTTGCGTCGCCGCAAAGCTGCGGGCTGGCGGCGGGTGAATATTGCGCCATCTGGCTGGGCCCCGAAATGCCCGGCGATCAGCGCGGCGACGACGCGCTGTCGGCCTGTTTCGACAGCGCCCCCATCGGCGCGGATCTGGACATTGTCGGGGCGCCCGCGCTGCGGCTGCGGCTGCGCGCCGATCAGGCGCAGGGGCAGATCGCGGTGCGGCTGAACCATCTGCATGGCGATGGCGCATCGACCCGCATCACCTATGGGGTGCTGAACCTGGCGCATCGCGACAGCCATGCCGATCCCGCCCCCATGCCCGTGGGCGACGAGGTCGAGATCACAGTGCCGCTCGATCACATCGCCTATCGCATCCCCGCCGGAGACCGGATCCGGGTCGCGGTGTCGTCGGCCTATTGGCCGCTGATCTGGCCCGCGCCGCAGCCTGTCACGCTGACCCTGACGGGGGGCGCGCTGGATCTGCCGGTGCGTGCAACCGCGCAGGGCGACGAATGGCAGTTCCCGCCCCCCGATGCCGAAGCCGCGCTGCAGACGCAGGTTCTGCGCCCCGGCGGCAACACGCGGCGGGTGGAAACCGACATGGGCAGCGGCGTGGTGACGCTGGTGATCGAAGATGACTTTGGCAAGGACGAAGACCCCAGCACCGGCATCACCACCGGCACCATCGCGCGCGAGCGGTGGTCGATCCACCCCGACGATCCGCTGTCGGCACGCGGCCGCTGCCATTGGAGCCACGAATTCGAGCGCCGCGCCGACGGCATCGCCCTGCGCACCGAAACCTATTGCGAGATGTCGTCAGATGACGCGGCCTTTCACCTCAGCTGGCGGCTCGAAGCCTATGAAGGCGATACCCTGATCCATGCACGCGACGGCTCGGACAGCATCCCACGCGATCACCTGTGACGTGCTCACGCAGGCGTGATCGGCATCGGGCCCGTCAGGTGGCATCATCGGCAGAACGCGGCCCGCCGGGGCCGCCCATGCGGCACAACGACGAAAGAGCGGCTTAAGGGTTGCCCAGATGGTAAAATTGCGACACGCTTCTGCGTAAAAACAGCACCGGACCACACCCGGACAATGACCAAGAGGGAGAACTTGGATGACCGACCACATCAATCACCTGGCAGACGAGGTGCGCGCGCGCCGCATGACGCGCCGCGAGTTCATGGGCCGGGCGGCGGCCCTGGGTCTGAGCGTCGCGGCCGCGCAGACGCTGTTTGCACAGGCCGCGCAGGCGGCCGGCCCCGTGAAGGGCGGCACGCTGAAGGTCGGGCTGCAGGGGGGCGAAAGCACCAACTCGCTCGATCCGGCACTGGCGGCATCGACCGTGCCGTTCCAGAACCTGCGCGCCTTTGGTGAATGCCTGGTGAATGTGGCCCCCGACGGCACGCTGGATTACCGCATGGCCGAAAGCGTCGAAGCCAACAGCGACGGCACCGTCTGGACCTTCAAGATCCGTCAGGGTGTCGAATTCCACAACGGCAAGACCATGACACCGCAGGATGTCATGCGCACGATGGAGCGCCATTCCAACGAAGACGCCACATCCGGCGCGCTTGGCATCATGAAGGGCATCGACAGCATGAAGGTCGATGGCGACTATTTTCAGGTCACCCTGAACACCGCCAGCGCCGACCTGCCCTATCTGCTGGCCGATTATCACCTGATCATCCAGCCCGATGGCGGCTTTGACAATCCTGCCGCAGGCATCGGCACCGGCGCCTACAAGGTCGAGGTCGACGAGCCCGGCGTGCGCCATGTGTTCAGCAAATTCGCCAATTACTGGGATGACAGCCAGGGCCATGTGGACAGCGTTGAAAACATCGTTCTCAACGACAACACCGCGCGCACGGCGGCACTGCAGTCGGGTCAGGTGCACATGATCGACCGGGTCGAACCCAAGATCGCCCAGCTTCTGGGACGTGCGCCCAATCTTGAGGTCAAGAACGTGTCGGGGCCCGGCCACTACGTGTTCATCATGCATGTGGACACGCCGCCCTTTGACAACAATGACCTGCGTCTGGCACTGAAATACGCCATCAACCGTCAGGAAATGGTCGACAAGATCCTGCGCGGCTATGGCGGGGTGGGCAATGATTTCCCGATCAACGCATCCTATCCGCTGTTTGACGCCAGCATCCCGCAGCGTGAATTCGATCTGGACAAGGCCGCCGAGCATTACAAGAAATCGGGCCATGACGGATCGCCCATCGTGCTGCAGGTGGCCGATGGCGCGTTCCCCGGCGCGGTGGACGCCGCCGCCCTGTTCCAGCAGACCGCGCAGGCCGCAGGCATCCCGCTGGAAATCAAGCGCGAACCCAATGATGGCTACTGGTCCGAAGTCTGGAACAAGCAGCCCTTCTGCGCGTCCTACTGGGGCGGGCGTCCGGTGCAGGACCAGATGTACACCACTGCCTATCTGTCGACCGCCGACTGGAACGACACCCGCTGGAAGGTTCCTGCGTTCGACGACATGCTGCTGGCGGCCCGCGCCGAGCTGGACGAAGCCAAGCGCAAGGACATCTACAGCCAGATGGGCCGGATGCTGCGCGACGAAGGCGGGCTGATCCTGCCGATGTTCAACGATTTTGTCGAAGGCGTGTCCAAGGATGTGCAGGGCTGGGTCGATGACCCGAACTTTGGCATGATGAACGGCCTGGCGCCCAACAAATGCTGGCTGAGCGCATAAGGGTATCCCAACGTGCACCCGATCCTGAAACTCGTTGCCCAACGCTTTGCGTTGGGCATCCTTTTGCTGTTTGCGGCCTCGATCCTGATCTTTGCGGGCACCATGATCCTGCCGGGCGACGTGGCGCAATCCATCCTGGGCCAGTCGGCCACGCCTGAAAACCTGGCCAATCTGCGCCAGGAACTGGGCCTGAACGACCCACCGGTAGAGCGATATTTCTCTTGGCTTTTCAATGCTCTGCAAGGTGACCTTGGCACAGCACTTACAAATGGGCGCGACATTGCCGAAAGCCTGGGCCAGAGGCTGTCCAACACGCTGTTCCTGGCCTTCTGGGCGGCGCTGATCTCGGTCCCGCTGGCGATCTTTCTGGGGCTGCTGGCGGTGCGCTACAAGGACCGCTGGCCCGACAAGCTGATTTCGGCGGTGACGCTGGCGTCGATCTCGATCCCCGAATTCCTGCTGGGCTATATCCTGATGTTCATCGTCGCGGTGAAGCTGCAGTGGTTCCCGTCGGTTGCGATGGTCAATGACAGCATGACGGTGTTTGAAAAGCTGCAGGCCATCGCCCTGCCCGTGCTGGTGCTGACGCTGGTGGTGCTGGCGCATATGATGCGCATGACGCGCGCTGCGATCCTGAACGTGATGCAGTCGGCCTATATCGAAACGGCCGAGCTCAAGGGGCTCAACAGTTTTCAGGTGATCCGCCGCCACGCCTTTCCCAACGCCATCGCGCCCATCGTCAATGTCGTGATGTTGAACCTGGCCTATCTGGTCGTGGGCGTTGTCGTGGTCGAGGTGGTCTTTGTCTATCCCGGCATGGGCCAGTATCTGGTCGATCACGTGTCCAAGCGCGACGTGCCGGTGGTGCAGGCCTGCGGGCTGATCTTTGCCGCCGTCTATATCGGGCTGAACATGATCGCCGATATCGTGTCGATCCTTGCCAATCCGCGTCTGAGGCATCCCAAATGAGAGTCCCCTTTGCCGCCGCGGTCGGCCTGTTCTTTACCGCAACCTATTTCCTGATGGCGATCTTTGCGCCCCTCATCGCCCCCTATGGCATGGCCGAAGTCGTGGGCGATGTGTGGGAACCGTCGAAGATTGAAATCATGCTGGGGCTCGCCCCGCCCGGCGTCACGGAATCGAACTATTGGCTGGGCACCGACAATATCGGGCGCGATCTGCTCAGCCGGATGATTTATGGCGGGCGCACCACGATCTGGATTGCCACCGCCGCCACGGTGATCAGCTTTGTCACCGGATCGGTGCTGGGCTTTCTGGCCGCCGTGCTGGGGGGCTGGGCCGATCAGGCGCTGTCGCGCTTTGTCGATCTGATCATGTCGATCCCGTCACTGATCTTTGCGCTGGTGGTGCTGTCGGTGATGCCTGTCACCGTCCCGGTTCTGATCGTCGTGATGGGGCTGCTGGATGCCACGCGGGTCTATCGTCTGGCCCGCGCGGTGGCGGTGGATGTGAACGTCATGGACTATGTCGAAGCCGCCAAGCTGCGTGGCGAAGGCCGGGGCTGGATCATCTTTCGTGAAATCCTGCCCAATGCGCTGTCGCCGCTGATTGCGGAAATGGGGCTGCGGTTCATCTTCATGGTGCTCTTTGTGTCGACGCTGTCCTTTCTGGGGCTTGGCGTGCAACCGCCCGCCGCAGACTGGGGCGGCATCGTGAAGGAAAACAAGGAAGGCATCGTCTACGGCATCCCCGCCGCCCTGTTGCCCGCCTTTGCCATCGCGACGCTGGCGATTTCGGTGAACCTGGTGGCGGACTGGGTGCTCAACCGCACCACATCTCTCAAAGGGGGGCGCGGCTGATGGCTGATGCATTGCTCAAGGTCCGGGATCTCAAGATCGGGGCCACTGTCTTTCCGCCCGGCGAAAAGCCCAAAAAGATCGAAATCGTGCATGGCGTGTCCTTTGATCTTGAGCCCGGCAAGGTGCTCGGGCTGATCGGGGAATCCGGTGCCGGCAAATCCACCATCGGACTGTCGGCCATGGGTTATGGGCGCGGTGGAGTCGAAATCACCGGGGGCGAGGTCTGGGTCAATGGCCGCGACATCCTCAAGGGCGGGCTGAAAGGTCTGCGCGCCCTGCGCGGGGCCGAGGTGACCTATGTCGCGCAATCGGCGGCGGCGTCCTTCAACCCGGCCAAGAAGCTGATGGAACAGGTGACCGAAGCCGCCATCCATCATGGCCGCTTTTCGCGGGCCAAGGCCGAGGCACGCGCCGTCGAGCTCTTCCGCAAGCTGGGCCTGCCCGATCCCGAAACCTTTGGCGATCGCTATCCTCACCAGGTGTCGGGCGGTCAGCTGCAACGCGCGATGACGGCGCTGGCGCTGTGCCCCGAACCTGATCTGGTGGTGTTCGACGAACCCACCACGGCGCTGGATGTGACCACCCAGATCGACGTGCTGGCCGCCATCAAGGAAGCGATCCGCGACACCGGCGTGGCGGCGCTCTACATCACCCACGACCTTGCGGTGGTGGCCCAGGTCAGCGACCACATCATGGTGCTGCGTCATGGCAATACGGTGGAATATGGCGACACCGACCAGATCATCAACGCCCCGCACGAAGACTATACCAAGGCTCTGGTGTCGGTGCGGTCGATTGATCACGAAGAACAGGCCGAAACGCCCGAGCCGCTGCTCAAGGTCACGGGTATCACCGCGCGCTACAAGGGCACGCCCTTTGACGTGCTGCACAATGTGACGGTGGATCTGCATCCCGGTCAGACGCTGGCGGTGGTGGGCGAATCCGGATCGGGCAAATCGACGCTTGCGCGGGTGATCACCGGCCTTCTTCCCCCCCGCGCGGGCGAGATCGAATTTGCCGGGCGCCGCCTGTCGCCGGATCTGGCCGGGCGCAGCGATGAAGACCTGCGCGAATTGCAGATGATCTATCAGATGGCCGATGTGGCGATGAACCCGCGCCAGACCGTGGGCACCATCATCGGGCGACCGCTGGAGTTCTATTTCGGCCTCAAAGGCGCCGAAAAGCGCCGCCGCGTGGTCGAGCTGCTGGACGAAATCGAAATGGGCGAAAGCTTTATCGACCGCTATCCGGCCGAGCTGTCAGGCGGGCAGAAACAGCGGGTCTGCATCGCCCGTGCGCTGGCGGCCAAGCCCAAGCTGATCATCTGCGACGAGGTCACATCGGCGCTGGACCCGCTGGTAGCCGACGGGATCCTCAAGCTGCTTTTGGATCTGCAAAAGGTCGAAGACGTGGCCTATCTGTTCATCACCCATGACCTGGCAACAGTGCGGGCCATTTCGGACAATATTGCCGTGATGTACCAAGGCAAGGTGCAGCGCTATGGCGGCAAAACCGATGTGCTAAGCCCGCCTTTTGACGACTATACCGACCTGCTGCTCAGTTCCGTTCCGGAAATGCGCCTGGGCTGGCTGGAAGAGGTCGTCGCCAACCGCAAGATGGAAAGCGCGGGCAACTGACCCCG
>JAOXSC010000126.1 GCA_025800215.1 Marinibacterium sp. | reverse complement strand
TCAGGGAAGGCTTGGAGCCGCGCCGCCTCGCGCACCGATATGGCGCGGTCCTGTTCAGGGTGAATGTAGGCCCCCCAGTGGATGTCGCACTTGGTCAGGACCGTGCAGGACAGCCCGTCCCATGTCATGCGCCCGTATCGCTTCGTGTGGTCTGACCGCTTGGCCCGCTTCATGCCCTCAGGCAACAGGTCATGGGGAATGTCGCGCCAACTCCCGCCGGGCGGAATGTAAGGCAGTCGGTCCAAATTGACCTTGCCGAGCCTCGGGGCCGCGTGGTTGCCCACGGTGGTTGCGTTGCCGCGCATCTGGCGTTGGTACTTGGTCGGCTTGGCATCGACGTAGGCAACTCGTCCCGGGTTCTCGCCGTTTTCGAGCGGAGGCAGGTCCCCGATTGCGTCCCTGATCTTGGTGAACGGGTCCGCCCGGCCCGGCCCATGCGTGGGTTCCGGGTGCGAGATTGGCGCGCCGACGCGGTTTCCGATGAAAACGACGCGCCGCCGCTCCTGCGGCACCCCATAATCCTCAGCCCTCAACACGGCATCCTCTACAGCATAGCCCAAAGCTGCAAACTCTGCCTTGATTGCTCGGACGGCTTCCCCGTTGGCGATGGAGTAGATGCCAGTGACGTTCTCCATCACGATCCATTCAGGTCGCAGTCCATCGACAATCCGCAGGTATTCGCGGAACAGCGAGGCCCGAGCGTCGTGCATGCCGCGCTGGTGGTTGTAGACCGAGTAGGCCTGACAGGGCGGGCCACCGACCAACAGCGACAGCTCGCCTCTGCGAAGGCCCGTGACCTCCATCAGACGCTCAACGGAAAGCTCCTCAATCGGCCCGGGGATAAACTTCGCCCTCGGGTGCGTGGCCTCAAAGGTTCGGCCCGCCGCGTCAAAGAGGTCATTGCCCGCCAGCACGGTGAAGCCTGCCATCTCAAGCCCGGCGGACAGGCCGCCAGCCCCGCAAAACAAGTCTATCGCCGTGTATGTCATCGGGCTCGCCTCCGCTTTTGTTCTCATTTTGTCCCAGACTTACCTTACAGGGGGTTAACTGGGCAACTTCTATTTCTGGGCCTTCGCCGTGATCCGCGCCTCAAATTCGCCCTGAGACACGGGGACGCCACCCGTCAGACCGAGGGTGGCGCTCTCAAGCGTCGTGTAAAACTCCTCCACAATCTCAAGCCGGAAAGGCTCGCCCGGCGCGGCCTGCTTGAAGTCCACGAGGAACCAGACAATGTCCGCATTCGAGAGGTGCGGGACGCGCTCCATCTTGCCCATCGAGTAGAAGAACGGGGCATCGACAACCACGGCCATCTTCTTGCCCCAGCGCCGGAGGGTCGGAACCTTGGTCAGGAGCTGCGGCATCAGGCGCTTGACCCCGCTGCTGCGGTAGTCCGGGCGGCGCTTCTCTTGGGCCATCGACAGCTTGCCCTGCGTTAGCTTGAGGTGGTCAAACTCAATGCTCATCTTCTTGCCAGAGAAGTAGACTGCCTGCACCTCCACGGCCACCCAGTCCATAGGCGCGCCTTCGGCTCCGTTGGACTTCAGGAGGATCATGTCGATGCGGCCCACGTCCTCGCCTGCCGCGCTGTCGAGGTTGCCTGTTGATTCGAGGAAGCCCACCTCTCCGGCGCGTAGGGGCGACGGGTCGGAAAGAAGGCTCTCCCCGATCTTGTCGAAGGCCGTGCCGCCTTGATGGAAGCGCCAAGGGCAGAGCGCGCGCAAGCGCCCCCGCTCTCCGTCGATGGGCAAGATGGTCCCGGCCTCCTCGCGGTAGATGCGGATGGAGCAGACGCCGCCAGGCTTGGTGCAAGTCGGGTGGGGACTGTCTGTTCGGAAGGGACAGGGCAGCTCGTCCGCCTGCTGCTGGGCGAGCTTGTCGCGCAGGACTTTAAGGCGGTCGGCCTCCTTTGGCTTCAGGGTCCCCTGGAGGTCTTTGTCTTCAAGCGCGACCATCCGGGTTAGTTCTGCCTTCGACATAGCCGAGCCGCCCACGTTGTGTCCGGCCAACCTTACGCGGTCCCAGTCGCCAAGGTCTCGGAACGGGTGACCATACCATTCCGCTATATGAAACCGCTCTTCTGCCAATGGTGCCCCCGTCTTTTGGGTGCCAATGGACAATTTCCACCACATATAGTCAATGATTCATGAAGATGAGCACTGGCGGGTGGGAGCGGCTTACGTCCGTTCGCTGCGCTTTGAGCCTTACGTGAGCCTTACTTTTCAGCCTTACGTGAAAAAGAATGGGAAAAGAAAAACCCTCTAAGTCATTGACCTAGAGGGCTTATCTTGGCTCCGGCGGTAGGGATCGAACCTACGACCAATTGATTAACAGTCAACTGCTCTACCGCTGAGCTACGCCGGAACGGTCTGCACCGTATAGCGATGGTAATTTGCGGCGTCCAGAGGGTTTTGCGCAAAAAAATCAGTTTTTTTCTCCACCCCCTCAGAGGCCCCGAAATCGCGCCGTGGCGGACAGGGTTTCCAGGGGTTCGGTGCGGGATTGGCCAACAAGATCAATCAGATGGGCCAGGACGTTGCGCTCGGCAGCGGGCAGCAGGGCGGGCGGGGTGTCGGTATAGATGCGGCGGGCGAGCTCGGCTGCGGTGGCGGGGCCGTCCGTGAGGGCCTCAAGGATCGCTGCTTCGCGCGTCAGCCGGTGGGCAATCAGCCAGTCGAGCCGCTCGGACGGCGCGGTGATCGGGTCTCCGTGGCCTGCGTGGAACACCGACCAGTCGCGCCCGCGCAGCCGCCGGCACGAGGCCATGAAATCGGTTAGATCTCCGTCGGGCGGCGAGACCAGCGAACTGGCCCAGCCCATCACCAGATCGCCGGTGAAACAGATGTCGCCCCAGGCCAGCGCGATGTGGTTGCCCATGTGGCCGGGGGTGTGCAGCACGTCGAGCCGCTGGTCGTCAAAGGTGATGATGTCTCCGTCCGCCACCCGGTGATCGGGGGCAAAATCGGGGTCGATCCCTTCGCCGCCGCCCGCAAGGCCGCTTTCGGCCAGCCGGCTCATGATGGCGCTGCGCCCCGTGCCCGAGGGGCCAAAGCCCAGCACCTGTGCCCCGGTCCGGTCTGCCAGAGGGCGGGCCAGCGGGCTGTGATCGAGATGGCTGTGCGTGACCACGATCGCGGTGATGCGCTGGTCGGGGCCAATTGCGCGCAGGATCGCGTCAAGGTGATCATCGCGCGCCGGGCCCGGGTCGATCACCACGATGTCGCGCTGCCCGAGCAGATAGGTGTTGGTGCCCCGTTCGGTCATCGGGGACGGGTTCGGCGCCAGAATGCGGCGCAGACCGGGGGCAAGCAGAGTAGGGGCAAGCGGGGTGGGGGGCGTCTGCGTCATGGGGATCCTTCTGCGCTTTCGCTTGGGGGCGGGCTTGGATAGGCTTAACGCATGACGTTTCGCTGGCTCAAACACTATCTTCCGCAGTCGATTTTCGGACGCACGGCGCTGATCATCGCGGTGCCCATGGTGCTGTTGCAGGTGGTGGTGATGGTGCTGTTCGTGCAGCGCCATTTCGAAGACGTCACCGCGCAGATGACGCGCAACCTGATCCGCGAGCTTGAACTGATCGCCCAGATCACCAATGACGCCGAAACCGTGACCGAGGCCGAGGCGATGATGGCGCCTCTGTTGCCCAGCCTTGAGCTGAGCATCGCCTTTGTGCCCCCGCAAGAGGTGCCCAAGGTCAACAGCCGCATGTGGTATGACCTGTCGGGGCGCACGGTGATTGCCACGCTTGAAAGCACGATGCCGGGGCTGCTGGCGGTGTCGCTGGCGCAGGACCGGATGGTGTCGGCCTATCTGAGCACCGATTTCGGCCCGGCGCGGGTGACGTTTGCGCGGCGGCGGGTGTCGGCATCGGCGCCGCATCAGCTGCTGGTGATCATGATGGGCTTTGGCCTGCTGCTGGTGGCGGTGGCCTTTGTATATCTGCGCAATCAGCTCAAGCCGGTGTCGCGCCTGGCCGATGCGGCCACGGCCTTTGGTCTGGGGCAGACGCCGCGCTATTCGCCGTCGGGCGCCAAGGAACTGCGCGCCGCAGGCCGGGCGTTTCTGGACATGCGGGCGCGGATCGAACGGCATATCGAACAGCGCACATTGATGTTGTCGGGGGTCAGCCACGATCTGCGCACGCCGCTGACGCGGATGAAGCTGGAGCTGTCGATGATGGACCCGGCCGATGCCGCTCCGCTGTTGCGTGACGTGGCCGAGATGGAAGGGCTGGTGAATTCCTTCCTCGATTTTGCCGGTGACATGGCGTCGGTTGAAAATGCCGAGCTGGACCCGCGCGGGTTGGTCGAAGAGATCGTGCATGACGCCGAGCGCGCAGGCCAGGCGGTGACCTTGTATGAAAGCGAAGGCAGCGGCACCGTGATGCTGCGGGAACGGGGCATGCGGCGGGCTTTGGAAAACCTGATCGGCAATGCGGTGCGTTATGGCACGCGGGCCGAGGTGTCGGTGCGGCTGTTGCCGAATCAACTGCGCATCGCGGTCGAAGACGACGGGCCGGGCATCCCGCCCGGTCAGCGGGCGGACGCGCTCAAACCCTTTGCGCGGCTCGATCCGGCGCGCAATCAGAACAAGGGCAGCGGCGTGGGGCTGGGGCTGGCGATCGCCAGCGACGTGGCACGCGCCCATGGTGGGCAGCTGATCCTGGACGACAGCGCGCGCCTTGGCGGCCTGCGTGCAGAAATCCGCATCGGGCGCTAGCTCCGGCATCGGCATCGGCATCGGGGGATGGGGATCGTGGTAGGCCCGGCAGGACTTGAACCCGCAACCAAAGCGTTATGAGCGCTCTGCTCTAACCAATTGAGCTACAGGCCCGCCATAGCGCATCTGGGTAACAGGATCGCTGGCCGCGTCAAGCCTTGGCGTTGCAAGAGCGGCGCGAATGGACTACGCCGCGCGCACAGGATGGCAAGTGACCGGCACGAGGAGACCACGCAGATGACAGCGTCAGGCGAACACGGCAAGAACGGGGTGACCTACGCGGATGCGGGGGTTGATATCGACGCGGGCAACGCGCTGGTCGAAGACATCAAACCGGCGGCCGCGCGCACCAAACGCCCCGGCGTGATGAGCGGGCTGGGCGGGTTTGGCGCTTTGTTCGATCTCAAGGCTGCAGGTTACGAAGATCCCATTCTGGTGGCGGCCACCGACGGGGTGGGCACCAAGCTGCGCATCGCCATCGACACCGGCCATGTGGATCAGGTGGGCATCGACCTTGTGGCCATGTGCGTGAACGATCTGGTGTGTCAGGGGGCCGAGCCTCTGTTTTTCCTGGACTACTTCGCCACCGGAAAGCTTGAAACCGGCATGGCCGCGCGCATCGTCAGCGGGATTGCCGATGGCTGTGCGGCATCCGGCACCGCGCTGATCGGGGGCGAGACCGCAGAGATGCCCGGCATGTACCCCGAAGGCGATTTCGATCTGGCGGGCTTTGCCGTGGGCGCGATGGAGCGGGGTACGGCCCTGCCCGACGGGGTTCAGGCAGGCGATGTGCTGCTGGGGCTGGCCAGCGACGGGGTGCATTCGAACGGCTATTCGCTGGTGCGCAAACTGGTCGAGATGTCGGGGCTGGGCTGGGATGATGCGTGCCCCTGGCAGGACGGATCGCTGGGCGCGGCCCTGCTGACGCCCACGCGGCTTTATGTGAAACCGGTTCTGGGCGCGGTGCGCGCGGGCGGCGTGCATGCGCTGGCCCACATCACCGGCGGCGGGCTGACCGAAAACCTGCCGCGTGTGCTGCCTGATGATCTGGGCGCCGAGATTGATCTGGATGCCTGGGATCTGCCCGGCGTGTTCCGCTGGCTGGCGCAGGCGGGGGGGATTGCCCCGCAAGAGATGCTCAAGACCTTCAACTGCGGCATCGGCATGATCCTGGCGGTCGAGGCCGGGCGCGCCGACGCATTGGCGCAGATGCTGGGCGAAGCGGGCGAAACCGTGTACCGCATCGGCACCGTGACCGAAGGCGCGGGCATCCGCTATGCCGGGGCGCTGACGTGAGCAAACGCAAGCTTGCCATCCTGATTTCGGGGGGCGGGTCGAACATGCTGGCGCTGCTGGACAGCATGGGGGCAGATCACCCGGCCGAACCGGTTCTGGTGCTGTCGAATGACCCGCAGGCCGCAGGGCTTGCCCGCGCGGCGGCGCGTGGCATCCCGGTGGCGGCGGTGGATCATCGCCCCTTTGGCGGCGACCGCGCGGCCTTCGAAGCGGCGCTGAGCGCGCCCATCGCCGCATCCGGTGCCGATCTGATCTGCCTGGCGGGCTTCATGCGGGTTCTGACCGAAGGCTTCGTGTCGCCGTGGGACGGGCGGATGCTGAACATCCACCCGTCGCTTTTGCCCAAATACAAAGGGCTGCACACCCATGCCCGCGCGCTCGCAGCGGGGGACACCGATCACGGCTGTACGGTGCACGGGGTGACGCCGCTGCTCGATGACGGGCCGATCCTGGGGCAGGCGCGGCTGCGCGTGGCGGCAGGGGACACACCCGACACGCTGGCCGCACGGGTGCTGAAACTGGAACACCAGCTTTACCCGGCGGTGCTCAGACGGTTTGCAGCGGGCGACGAAACGCCCGTCTTTCTGGACGCGCAGGACTGATTGCCGCATTGCGGCGGCGTGGGGGCCTTAACAAAGCCTGCGCTGTCTTTTATGACACTTGGATGCGGGATAACGCAGGCCATTGCGCGGTCCGACGCGGACGGAGACAAGACATAGAATGAAGACGTTGACGACGACGGAGGCGCTGGCGGAATTCTGCAGCGCGGCACGTGCTTACCCTTATGTGACCGTAGACACCGAATTCCTGCGCGAACGCACCTACTATTCCAAGCTATGCCTGGTGCAGCTGGCCGTGCCCGATGATGGCGATGATGCGGCTGTGCTGGTCGATCCGCTGGCCGACGGGCTGTCGCTGGAGCCGCTCTATGACCTCTTTCGCGATGAAAGCGTGGTCAAGGTCTTTCATGCCGCGCGTCAGGATCTCGAGATCTTCTGGTTCGATGCCAATGTCTTTCCCACGCCGCTGTTTGATACGCAGGTGGCGGCCATGGTCTGTGGCTTTGGCGAACAGGTCGGCTATGAGACGCTGGTCAAGAAGATCGTCAAGGCGTCGCTTGATAAATCGTCCCGCTTTACCGACTGGTCGCGCCGCCCGCTGAGCGAGGCGCAGAAAACCTATGCGCTGGCCGATGTGACCCATCTGCGCCGGATCTATGAATTCCTGGCGGCCGAACTGGCCAAGACCGGCCGCACCCGCTGGGTCGCAGAAGAGCTGCAAACCCTCACCAACCCCGCCACTTACGAGGTTGAACCGCGCGAGGCCTGGCGCCGGGTGCGCACGCGCACCAATTCGCCGAAATTCCTGGCCATCGTGCGCGAACTTGCGGCGTTCCGCGAAACCCACGCCCAGCAGGCCAACATCCCGCGCAACCGGGTCTACAAGGATGATGCGCTGATCGAGCTGGCCTCGACCAAGCCGCGCAGCCTGCAGGATCTGGGACGGTCGCGTCTTTTGGTGCGCGAGGCGCGCAAAGGGGCCATTGCCGACGGTATTCTGGATGCGGTGACGCGGGGGCTCGACTGTGCGCCGGGTGACATGCCCAAACCCGACACGTCGCGCGAAAAGCTGCAGGTGAACCCGGCGCTGGCCGATCTTCTGCGGGTGCTGCTCAAGGCCAAGACCGAAAGTGCGGGTGTGGCGGCCAAGCTGATCGCGCCAAGCGCGGATCTGGATGCGATTGCGGCCGGGCTGCGCGATGTCCCGGCGCTGAGCGGCTGGCGGCGCGAAGTGTTCGGCGATGATGCGCTGCGGCTGTGCGACGGCCAGATCGCGCTGGCGGCCAAGGGATCGAACGTGTCGATCATCGAGCTCTGACAGGTCTTTGAACGGGCGGGCCCTGCGATCCGCAGGCCCACCGGTCGATCTTCTGGCTGCCTTAGCGGCGACGGGTTTCGCGGGCGCCCTTGGCCCCGTTGACGCGGATCAGGCGGATCTTGTCCACATCCTGCACCGACACGCTGGTGGCGGCGGTGATTTCGCGGGTGGCGTTTGTCCCCAGCGGGGTGCCTTCGCGCGGGTAGAAGACCAGGAATTGCAGCACCAGCGTGCCGTCTTCGTCAACCGGGTTTTCCCGGTCAAGCGGCCGCAGGCGCGGCGAAAACGCGCCTTCGCGCGATGCAAGGCCGGTGGCCACGATGATGGCGCCGGTGCTCGAGGGATCGACGCTCAGCGATGTGACCTCGTCGATCAGAACGCCGGGTTCGGGCACGTCCTGGGCAAACTCCGACCCTTCGGGCAGCAGCGGATTGCCCGCATCGGGATCCTTGGCGGTGGAGGGCACGGGCGTGTCGCGGCCAAACCAGTTGGACGGGTTCACACGGGAATCGCGCCAGCCGGAACAGGCGCTCAGCCCAAGCGAGGCGATCAACAAGACGGAAAGGGTGGTGGCGCGCATGTCATCCTGCGTGTCAGGGTCGTGTCGCACCGGGTTAGCGCATTGTGCCGCCGTTGAAAAGCGCCAAGGCGGGTCTGGACAGGCCGTCGCCTGCGGCATAGGTCTGAGCCATTGCAGGCAAATGACAAAAGGTGCCCCATGGCCAGCGCCGCATTCGAAGAGATTGTCGAGGATTTCGAGTTCCTCGAAGACTGGGAAGACCGCTATCGCTATGTCATCGAAAAGGGCAAGGCGATGGCGCCGCTGGACGATGCGCTCAAGGTGCCGGCCACCAAGGTGGATGGCTGCGCCAGCCAGGTGTGGCTGCATCCGATGACCGATGGCGGGGCGTTCCGCTTTGACGGGGACAGCGATGCGCTGATCGTGCGCGGGCTGATCGCGGTGCTGCGGGCGCTTTACAATGATCTGCCGCTGGCGGATGTGGCGGCGGTGGATGCGCGCGGTGAATTCGAACGGCTGGGCCTGAATGATCACTTGTCGGCGCAACGCTCGAACGGGCTGCGCGCGATGATCGAGCGGATCCGCCTGGTCGCGGCCGAGGCCGCCTGACCCGCGATTTCCTTTGCCATGGGCCGGGGGGGCTGCCTATCATTCCCCAAAGGCCAGCGGAGGAGAGCGCCAGCCATGAAACCCGGATTGGGCGGGCATCCCCCGCATGATGCCGCGCATCACGTGATGTTCGACGACGCCTATCGCGCGGATCCCTACCGGTCTTATGCTCAGTTGCGGGCCGAGGCTCCGGTGCATTGGGATGACGCGCTGAAGGCCTGGGTGGTGACGCGGGCGGCCGATATCAGCACGGTGCTGCATGATGCCGACCGCTTCCTGTCCAACCGCGTGACGCTGGGGCGCGCGCGTTTTGACGATCCGTCGCTCAGCAATCTTTTCGACACCATCGAACGGATCATGCTGCAGACCGATGGCGCGCGCCATGACCGGTTGCGGCGGCTGGTGGCGCAGGCGTTCAAGCGTCAGGCCATCGCGGCCTATGAACCGGGCGTGCGGGCGCTGGCGGGGCGCCTGCTGGATCTGCCTGCCGGGCCGGGCCGGGTCGAGTTTGTTCATGACGTGGCGATCCCGCTGCCGGTTCTGGTGATTTCCGACATCGTGGGCATCCCCGCCAGCGATCAGGCGCAGATCAAGGCGTGGTGCGATGACTTTTCCATCGTGGCGCTGAATTTCTATGCAAGAATTTCGGACACGCAGCTGGCCGCCGGGCGTGACGCGGTGGCGGCGTTTTCGGCCTATATGCGCGATCTCATTGATCAGCGCCGCCGCGATCCGCGTGACGATCTGCTGTCGGGGCTGGTGCATGCGGCCGAAGATGGGGGCCGGCTGAGCTTTGACGAACTGGTGGCCAATGCGCTGGTGCTGCTGAACGCGGGCAATGAGACCACCACGGTTCTGCTGGTCAATGCCGCGCATATGCTGGCCAGCGATCCCGGTTTGCAGTCGCGGCTGCGTGCGGATCCCGACCAGATCCCCGCCTTTGTCGAAGAATGCCTGCGGTGCTTCCCACCGGTTCAGTTCATTGGCCGACTGGTTGCGCAGGATACGGATCTGGGCGGGCAGAGCCTGCGCCAGGGCGATCTGGTTCTGACCTTTCTGGGCGCGGCAGGGCGCGATGGAGACGCTGTGCCCGAAGACCCCGAGCAGTTCCGCGTCGACCGCGCACAGATGCCCCACCTGTCCTTTGGCACGGGCCCGCATGTCTGTCTGGGGTTGCAGCTGGCGCGCCTCGAAGCGCGCATCGCGATCGAGCTGCTGTTGCAGCGCACCAGCGGCTTCGATCTGACCGATGAGGCGTTGGAGCTTGGGCCGAACCTGAACCTGCGCTGCTTCAGGGCGCTGCCGCTGCGCTATCGCAGGGCCTAGGTCTTGGCCCAGCCCGCCAGTGTCGTTGCCAGATCGCCATAGCCGGTAAAGCGCCGCTCGAATGCCAGCCCCAGCCGCGTGGCACAATCCTGCGCGCGGGCGGTCAGGGCTGGATCGTCGGTCTGGGCCTGATAGACCAGTTTGGTGTAATGGCCAAAATACATCTCGCGCAGCTCTGGGTGCCGGTCGAGCCCAAGCGGCTTCCACACGAAGGCATCGAACTGCCGCGCCAGAAAATCGGTCAGGTAGAAGGTTGTCAGATCGTCTTCGGCCGTGGCGGCAAAGCGGTCGTTTCCTTCGAAAAAGGAATAGCAATGCGGCCCTGCGATCATCTCAATCCCGAGCGCGTCGCAGGCGGCCGCAAGCTGCCCGCCGGTGCCGCAATCGGCATAGGCCACATAGATCCGGTCATGGCTGTCGCGATGCTCGGCCACCGCATCCTGCACGGCCTGGGTGATGCGTTCGGGATGGTTGTGCAGGATCGCGGGCAGGCAGGTCAGGGTGATGTGACCCCAGCCATGCTGCCGGATCAGCGCCAGGATTTCCCGCGCCAGCGCCCCGCAGGCGATCACAAGAACACGGCCCGACCCGTCCGGGGCCAGGCCGTGTTCAGTCAGAGTGCTGTCGGATGGAACCTGCTGCATCGGCAAAGGGGCGGGCAGGGGGCCCGCCCGGCCTGATCAGCCCGCAAGCTGGTTGTGCTTGCGGCCAACAAAGTCCTTGGCGGTTTCCACGGCCACGGCCGCGTCACGGCAATAGGCGTCGGCGCCGATGGCCTTGCCGAATTCTTCGTTCAGCGGGGCGCCGCCCACCAGAACGATGTAATCGTCGCGCACACCTTTTTCGACCAGCGTGTCGATCACGACCTTCATGTAGGGCATGGTCGTGGTCAGCAGGGCCGACATGCCCAGAATGTCGGGCTCTTCGGTTTCCAGCGCTTCGAGGTAGTTTTCCACCGGGTTGTTGATGCCGATATCGACCACTTCGAACCCGGCGCCTTCCATCATCATCGCGACAAGGTTCTTGCCGATGTCGTGGATGTCGCCCTTGACGGTGCCGATGACCATCTTGCCGACGCGCGGGGCACCGGTTTCAGCCAGCAGCGGCTTGAGGATCGCCATGCCGCCCTTCATGGCGTTGGCGGCCAGAAGCACCTCGGGCACGAACAGGATACCATCGCGGAAATCCTTGCCGACGATGGTCATGCCGCCGACCAGCGCCTGGGTCAGGATGTCATAGGGCGTCCATTTGCGCTCCAGAAGGATGTTCACCCCTTCTTCGATTTCCTCTTTGAGGCCATCATAGAGGTCATCGAACATTTGCTGGACAAGCTCTTCGTCATCCAGTTCCGAAAGGATGATGTCTTCTTCGTCGGACATGAAGATTCCTCTGAGATTCGGGCGCTGTGCCAGCGCAGTGGTAAGATAATGGTTCTTTTTGGCCAAATCGCGTCATTTGCACTGTATTGATTGCGACATGGCCGGTTCCGAGACCGACTTATACGCTGAAATTTTCGTGAGGATGAGTGAAAGATTTTCACCAAGAGGATGAGTTTCTTGCAAATGTTCACGTAATGTTCCAGAATTGGCCATGGATGAGAAAACAGTGGCCCCCTGGCAGCAGGTCAAAGGGCGTGGGGCGCAGAGCAATAGCAGCGGGCGGTATGAGGCGCATCAGCGGGCGGTGACGCATGATGGCTGGGATCTGCCCGAAGAGGCGCAGCTGCTGCGCACCTGTGTTGCCGATGAGCGCCCGCGCCGCATGATCAGCTATAACCGCTCGCCCGACCTGCCGTTTGATCGCTCGATCAATCCCTATCGCGGGTGCGAGCATGG
>JAOXSC010000122.1 GCA_025800215.1 Marinibacterium sp. | reverse complement strand
ACCTGACCGGTAAAGAACGGCGCATCATCCCCGTTCAGAACCCGCCGCGCCACCGAATGCAGCCCGTCAGCGCCGATGATCAGATCAGGGGCGATCTGACGCCCATCGGCCAAGTGCAGCGCGGGCCGAGCACCAGGCACCACCTGTTCCACCCGCGCGCCCAGATCGAACCGCACCCCGGCGGCGCGTGCGCCATCCGCCAGCAGATCCACCAGATCGGCGCGATGCATCAACAGAAAGGTCTGGCCGGGCGCATGGGCGGCCAGATCCATGCGCAGCACCTCTCCCCGGCGGCGATAGTCACGCAGCACCACGGCGCGCGCGCCCATGCCCGCCGCCCGCGCCGCATCGCCCAGCCCAAGCGCATCCAGCACCGCAACGCCGTTGGGGCTGATCTGCAGCCCCGCGCCAACCTCGGTGATGGCGGGGGCCTGTTCATGAAGGGTGACATCTGCGCCGCGCTGCGCCAGCGCGGTGGCCACCGCCAGCCCGCCGATCCCGGCGCCGATCACGGAAATCTCGGCTGTATTCAGCATCTCTGCCCTGCCCTTGGTTTATGCCCCGCTGAAATGCAAAACGCCGGGGCAAAGCCCGGCGTTCTGATCCCCGTAAGACCGGGTCTGCATCATTCGTCGCGATGAACCTTTTCGCGCCGTTCGTGCCGTTCCTGCGCCTCAAGGCTCATGGTGGCGATGGGACGCGCGTCCAGCCGTTTGAGAGAGATCGGTTCGCCCGTCACCTCGCAATAGCCGTATTCGCCTTCATCAATGCGCCGCAGCGCAGAATCGATCTTGGACACCAGCTTGCGCTGGCGATCCCGCGTGCGCAGCTCAAGCGCGCGATCTGTTTCCTCGCTCGCGCGGTCGGCGAGATCGGGAATGTTGCGGGTATTGTCTTGCAGCCCTTCGATCGTGTCACGGCTGTCCGCGAGCAGATCGGATTTCCAGTTCAGTAGCTTTCTGCGGAAGTATTCGAGCTGACGCTCGTTCATGAAAGGTTCATCTTCCGCTGGCCGGTAGTCATCGGGCAGAAATATTTCCTGCTTCATTTCGGCTCCCTCGAATTGACCTATGGCGACATCCGGGTCTGGTTGTGTCGTCATTCAGGCTCCCTCTGGCGCTGCGTTTATCTGACCGAAGGGGGAATGTCACTAGTCAAAACGAGTGGGTTCCCAAGGGCGCTAAGGCGCAGATAAAATCTTAAAAACTTACTTTTATCACCGCACCTTAGCACAGTTTGGCCGCCAAGTACACGACACAGTCGCGGGCCCTGCGTACACAAAAAAATGTTAGCGGAAACCGCTCTGACATAGCCGGATCGCATGTTGCCCTTACGGCACCTTGGGCGCCGCTGAAACTGTTAATCCCTTTGTGCGTCTCAAGCGAATTGTGACGATCTGCGTCATTTGTTTCGCATCATGCGCAAAGCCTGGGCAATTTGACGTGATCTTGATGCAAACACAGCCTTGTCAGAAGACGCCGGGGCGCGGCTCAGCCGGTCCCGCAGGCCCCTGCCGCCGCGAAGCGAGATCACGCCTTGCTGCGCGTGCCCGGCCTGCTATCTTCCCGACATTGCAGATGACTTGAGGCAGGTTCATGAAATTCGAAGGCACCGACGCCTATGTGGCGACCGACGACCTGAAAATCGCGGTCAACGCCGCTGTGACGCTGGAACGTCCATTGCTGGTCAAGGGGGAGCCGGGCACCGGCAAGACCGAGCTGGCCCGCCAGGTGGCCGAGGCCCTGGGCGTCGAGATGCTGGAATGGAACATCAAATCCACCACCCGCGCCCAGCAGGGGCTGTATGAATATGACGCGGTCAGCCGCCTGCGCGACAGCCAGCTGGGCGATGACAGGGTGCATGATGTGAGCAACTACATCAAGAAGGGCAAGCTCTGGCAGGCCTTCACATCCGACAAGAAGGTGGTGCTGCTGATCGACGAGATCGACAAGGCCGATATCGAGTTCCCCAACGACCTGCTGCAGGAGCTCGACAAGATGGAGTTCCACGTCTACGAGACCGGCGAAACCATCCGGGCCCAGACGCGGCCCATCGTGATCATCACGTCCAACAATGAAAAGGAACTGCCCGACGCGTTCCTGCGCCGCTGTTTCTTTCACTACATCCGCTTCCCCGACGAAGCGACCATGCGCCAGATCGTCGAAGTGCATCACCCCGGCGTGAAAGAGGCGCTGCTGACCACCGCCCTCACCCAGTTCTACGAGATCCGCGAGACCGCCGGGCTCAAGAAAAAGCCGTCCACCTCGGAAGTGCTGGACTGGCTGAAACTGCTGCTGGCCGAAGATCTGACGGCCGAAGACCTCAAGCGGGACGGCGCCAATGCGCTGCCGAAACTGCACGGGGCGCTGCTCAAGAACGAACAGGATGTGCACCTGTTTGAACGCCTTGCCTTTATGGCACGGGGCCAGCGATGACCGATCCGCGCCCCACCCCCGTTGTGGTCCGGCCCCTGCGGGCCGACGACCGCGCGGCCTGGGGCGCGCTTTGGCAGGGGTATCTGGCATTCTATGAAACCGAGCTTGATGAGGCTGTCTATGACAGCACCTTTGCCCGGCTTCTGGGCGATGACCCGCAGGATTTCAGCTGTTTTGTGGCCGAACGTGACGGGGTGCTGGCGGGGCTGACCCATTACCTGTTCCACCGCCATGCTTGGAAGGTCGAACAGGTCTGCTATCTGCAGGATCTCTTTGCCGCGCCGCATCTGCGCGGGCTTGGCATCGGGCGGGCGCTGATCGAAGCGGTCTATGCCGAAGCCGACCGTCAGGGCGCGCCATCGGTCTATTGGCTGACGCAGGAGTTCAACCACACCGCGCGGGCGCTCTATGACCGGATCGGCACCCAGACCCCGTTCATTCGGTATCAGCGGCCATGAAGATCTGGGCGCCTCTGATCCTGGCGGGTGCGCTGGCAGGCTGCGCGGCGGTCGACACGCCCGATCCCGCGTCGCGCCATGCCACGGGCGCCGAAATCACCCTGCCGGCCACCCGGCAGTTCGCCCCCGCCGCCGCCCCCGCGCCGCAGCGGTCGAACGCCAACATGGCACAGGATTTCCTGGATCTGCATTTTGCGCTGGAAAGCGGGCGCGCCCTGCCGCGCATGACCCGGTTCGAAGGCCCCGTGACCCTGCGCCTGGCCGGCACGCCCAATACGCTGATGTCATCCGATCTGGACCGGCTGCTGACCCGAATCCGGCGCGAAGCCGGGATCGACATCCGCCGTGTGCCCGCCACCCAGGCTGCCAATATCACCGTTCAGGCCATCCCCCGCGACGACATCCGCCGGGTGCTGCCCGATGCGGCCTGTTTCGTGGTGCCCAATGTCACGACGCTGGACGAATACCGCAGCAACCGCCGCTCCAACCGGATCAACTGGGCGGCGATGGACAGCCGCGAAACGGTCGGTGTCTTCATCCCCAACGACACCAGCCCGCAGGACATTCGCGACTGCCTGCACGAAGAAATCGCCCAGGCGCTTGGCCCGCTCAACGATCTCTACCGGCTGCCCGATTCGGTGTTCAACGACGACAATGTGCATGCGGTCCTGACCGGCTTTGACATGCTGATGCTGCGCCTGACCTACGCGCCCGAGCTCAGATCCGGGATGACCCGCGACGAGGTGGCCGAGCGTCTGCCTGCGCTGCTGAACCGCTTCAACCCCGCCGGGCGGTCGCGCCCCGTGACGCCGGTGCAGCCCACCCCGCGCAGCTGGACCGATCCGATCCACCGGGTGTTGGGGCCCGGCGTGTCGTTCCGCGCCCGCCGCAAGGCTGCGCGCGAAGCGCTGGAAACCGCGCAGGCGCTTGGCTGGACCGATCACCGGCGCGCCTTCAGCCACTACCTTTACGGGCGCCTTGTGGCCGCCGACGATCCGGCCAACGCGCTGCGCAACTACCGGCAGGCGCTCGAGTTTCTCAAGGACGTGCCGACAGGTGGCCTGCATGCGGCCTTCATCATCGCCCAGACATCGGGCTATGCGGTGGCGCAGGATCAGACCGATCTGGCACTGCAGATGATCGCCCCCGCCGCGCGCGATGCCAAGCGTGGCGAAAACGCGGCGCTGCTGTCGGTGCTTCTGCTGACCAAGGCCGAAGCGCTTGCCATCGACGGGCAGACCACATCCGCCAGCAATGCCCGCAGCGATGCGTTAGGCTGGGCGCGCTACGGGTTTGGCACCGAATGGGCCGCGCGCGCCGGTCTGGAACAGGTCGCCCGCAATTCGGCCCGCGCGGCCGAACCCGCTCCAACCCGCTCTTCGGCCACACCGCTGGGGGCACAAGACAACTGGACTGACAACAGATGATCATTTTGGCCGGCGCTATCATCGGCGCCCTTCTTGGCAGCCTTCGGGCCCGCAAACGCGGCGGCAATCGCATGGACATGGTGCAATATGGCCTTGGCTACGCCATTGCCTTCATGCTCGTGGGGCTGGTGATCAGCATAATCCTCGACCGCACGGTGATCTGAGCCATGTTCATCCCCTTCTTCGAGACCCTCCGCAAATCCGGCATCCCGGTATCGCTGCGCGAATACCTGACCTTTCTTGAGGCCATGAAAGCCGGGCTTGCGACCTATGACATCGAAGCCTTCTATTACCTTGCGCGCAGCGCGATGGTGAAGGACGAGCGCAATATCGACAAGTTCGACCGCGCCTTTGCCCATAGTTTCAAGGGCCTTGAAGAAATCAGCGTGGATCAGGTGCTCAGCGCCGTGGATCTGCCGCAAGACTGGCTGACCAAACTGGCCGAAAAGCACCTGAGCGACGAAGAACGCGCCGAGATCGAAGCCCTTGGCGGGTTCGAAAAGCTGATGGAGACCCTGAAACAGCGCCTTGAAGAGCAAAAAGGCCGCCATCAGGGTGGCAACAAATGGATCGGCACCGCCGGAACATCGCCCTTTGGCGCCTATGGCTACAACCCCGAAGGCGTGCGCATCGGCCAGAAAGAAAGCCGCCACCAGCGCGCGACCAAGGTCTGGGACAAGCGCGAATTCAAGAATTTCGACGACACCGTCGAACTGGGCACCCGCAACATCAAGGTGGCGCTGAAACGCCTGCGTCGCTGGGCCCGCGAAGGCGCACATGAAGAGCTTGATCTGGACAACACGATCCGCTCGACCGCCGAAAACGGCTATCTGGACGTGAAAACCCGTCCCGAACGGCACAACGCGGTCAAGGTGCTGCTGTTTCTGGATGTGGGCGGGTCGATGGACGCCCATGTGAAAGTGGTCGAAGAGCTGTTTTCAGCCGCCCGCACCGAATTCAAGCACATGGAATATTTCTATTTCCACAACTGCCTTTACGAAGGCGTCTGGCGCGACAATGTCCGCCGTTGGGATGCCCAGACCCCCACCCATGAGGTGCTGCGCACCTATGGGCCGGATTACAAATGCATCTTTGTGGGTGATGCATCCATGTCTCCCTATGAAATTGCCTATCCCGGCGGCGCCAATGAACACTGGAACCAGGAGGCCGGTCAGGTCTGGCTGCAGCGCGCACGCGATCAGTGGGGATCGCATCTGTGGATCAATCCGATCCCGGAAAAGTACTGGGACTACACCCATTCCATCCAGATGATCCGCGACATTTTCGAAGACCGCATGGTGCCCATGACGCTGGCCGGTCTGGAACAGGGCATGCGCGAGCTGACGCGCTAGGCTTCTACCGGCTGGGCGGTTCGGAATTCGACCTGTCCATCCTGCGGCGCGGCGGTTTTGCACCCGGTTCAAGCAGCTGCATCATGTGGCCGTGGCGGTCGATGTCGCGGTTCCACATGTAGCTGACGTAGTTGTCGATATTGTTCAGCGCCGCCTTGCGGGCGCTGACATTGCCGCCTTCGGCCGCTTCGGCCAGGGTGCGCGGGTTGCCCGAATGAAACAGCCGGTCGCGGCTGCGGTCTTCGGGCTGGTCGGGTTCGCGGTAGCACATGTTCTGTTTGCGGTTCCAACCTCGGTTGCACAGATCGTGCCGTTCGTCGCGCGGCTTGGTCAGGCTGGTGCTGCGGTGACCCATCTCGTGCAGCATCGTGACGATGCGCTTTTCGCGGCTCATCTCGAAATAGCGCGGGAAAAGCTCGATCATGTTGGCCGAAATGTGGCGTGCGGGGCCTCCGCCCACGCCGTTCTTGGATTTGCAGCGGATCCAGACCGGTGCCAGATCGCGAAAGCCCGAACAAAAGGCCAGCGCCCATTCATGCAGGATACGTTCGATCTTGACCAGCATCCGCCCCATCTGGCGCCCGTCATAATCGGCCCCGAACCAATGGGCCAATGACGCTTCGGGATAGGTCAGGGATGCGTGCCACAGGATCCGCGCATCCGGGTTGCGACGCAGGTCTGACACCTCTTGCCGGGCGCTTTCGACCAGGAAATAGGCATTGGCAAAGGCGGCACTTGCGGCCTTGAGCTTGTTGCCGGTGCATTTGCCCACGCCGTGGCGCTGACGGCGAAAGACGGCGCGGCTGACATCGACCTCGCGCGGGGTGGGTTTGTAGACGATCGCGCGCCAGGGCGGGCCGTGATAAAGCCCCGGTTCCACCAGATCCGACAGGCGCACCGATGGCGGTTTGGACCGGGTGCCCTGCCGGGCCGGTTTCGCGCCCGCACCGCCCGTGCGCCGGGCCGTGCCGGTGCGCGCGGGGGTGACCTTGCGCGCGGCGTCGCGGGCGGCGGCCTTGCGCTCAAGCGCGCGCGCGATGGCTTCACGCGATGCCGCGCTGGCCCGCGTCTTGGTCGATGTGCGCGCCAGCGGGCGCACCGAAGCGGCATCGCCTGACACCTCGTCTGCGGTGGCCTGCTGGGCCATGAATTCGGTCAGGTCGCTTTCGGATTCGAACATTTCGGCCCGCAGATCATGCCGCGCGGACAGCCCGTGATGCAATTGGAGATCGGCAAGCCGTGCTTTGAACCGATGCGGGGACAGGGGGATGTCGGGATCCGCCTTGGGCGGCGTTGCAGCGCGGGATCTGCGGCTGCGGGCAGAGGGCGCGGATCTGCGACCGCCAGAACTGTCACGGGTCATGAAATCACCATACTCGAACAAAAGCACCGGCAGGACGATGCGAAACAATGCAACGACACTAGCAGAAATCGGCCTTTCGGACAACGCGGGGATCGGGGGGCCTCAGGGCGCGCGGATCTGAAACCCGGTCTTGCTCTGTTCAAAGCCTGCGGCGCGGTAGAAGGCCAGCGTGCCCGGATCGCAGCGCCCGGTCAGCAGCATCACCTTGTAACACCCCGCCTGCCAGGCCCGGTCGATGGCCGCGCGCAGCACCGCCTGCCCGTGCCCCTGCCCGCGATGCGCCGCCGCCGTCACCACATTTTCGACAAGGCCATAGGGCCGCCCCGCCCGCGTCAGGTTGGGGATCATCATCAGCGTGCAGCTGGCCAGCATCCCGCCCGCGTCTTCGGCGATCAGCACCGCGCTGCCCCGCAGCGCGGCGATGTCGGCCAGGATGCGCGCCGCCTCATCGGGCGTGGGCGGCGCATCATCCACATGCAGATCGCGATAGAGATGCAGCAGGCCCGGCAGATCCTGCGGGCCCGCATCGCGGATCTGGCGCATGGCCTAGCGCAGCATCGCCAGCAGCGCGGGCGACGGCGTGCCGGTCACCGGCAGCCCCTTGTCCCGCTGGAAGTCGCGGATCGCGCCCTGGGATTTCGGACCGATCACCCCGTCGCTGCCACCGGTGTCATAGCCCGCGCGTGTCAGCCCCTGTTGCAGGGCCTTGCGATCCTCCAGCGTCAGCCCGTTGGCATCCGGCCCAAAGGACGTCTGCAATGGTGCGCCACCGGCGATGCGGTTGGCCAGATACCCCACCGCCAGCGCATAGCTGTCGGAATTGTTGTAGCGCTTGATCACGTTGAAATTGTGATAGGTGCGGAATTGCGGGCCGGGGCTTTGCGGCTGGATCACCGTGCCGCCCGACGTGCCCGGCAGCGCCTCGACCACCCAAGGTTGGCCTTTGCGCCAGCCGTTGCGCTGCAGATAGGCCGCCGTCGATGCCAGCGCATCGGCGGGGCTGTCCGACCAGATGTCGCGCCGCCCGTCGCCGGTGAAATCCACCGCGAAAGCCTCGTAGGATGTGGGGATGAACTGGGTGTGGCCCATGGCCCCGGCCCAGCTTCCGACCATGCGATCAGGCGTGGTGTCGCCGTTCTGCAGGATGCGCAGCGCCGCGATCAGCTGCTTTTCAAAAAACGCCCCGCGCCGCCCGTCATAGGCCAGCGTCGCGGTGGACGAGATCACCGGGATCGTCCCGCGCCGTTCTCCATAACGGCTTTCGATGCCCCAGACGGCGGTGACGATCTGCGAAGGCACACCATAGCGCGCTTCGATCGCGTCCAGCGTGGCGCGGTGACGGCCATACATCTCGCGCCCCTTGGCCACCCGTTCCGGGCTGGCGGTGATCGCAAGGTAGTCTTCGAACGAGCGTTTGAATTCCACCTGGTTGCGGTCACGCTCGATCACGTCGGGCAGATAGCCCGCCTTGGCGATGCCGCGATCGGCGATGCCCGGTGAAATCCCGGCCGCCACGGCGCGCCCGCGAAAGCCGCGCAGCCAGGCGTCGAACCCGGCATTGGGGACCGGCTGAAACCCCTGACGGGCCACCGGGGCCGATCCTCCGCCACAGGCCGACAGGCCCAACACACCCACTGCGCCAAACCCGGCCACAACTTGTCTTCGGCTGATCCTCATGGTCTGCCCTTTCTCACTGCCTCATCCCATGGGTAAGGCATTCAGCCCCATTAGAAAACCCGCGACAGCGGCTGCGGCGCACATGCCTGCGCGCGGGTCATCAGGGCTTGCCCCGCACCGCCAGACGCCCCATATCCAGCCCATGATCAAGGTGACCCCGATCCTTCTGGCGGTGCTCTATGCCATCGGCACCTATCTGGCGAGCAGCTGGCGCACCCGGCGCGAGCTGGACGAGAAATCCACCGAGCTGGTCGATCCCGCCCTGAAACCGGTGACCGACCGCATGGCCGCAGCACTGGATCTGCCGCGCATCCGGGTGTTCATCTTTGAAATCGACCCGGTCAACGGGCTGGCGGCCCCCGACGGGCGGATCTTCATCACCCGCGGGTTCTATCGCAAATTCAAAAGCGGCGAGGTCACCGCCCAGGAACTGGCCAGCGTCATCGCGCATGAGCTGGGGCATGTGGCGCTTGGTCATGCGCGGCGGCGGATGATCGACTTTTCGGGTCAGAACGCGCTGCGCACCGCGCTGATCATGGTGCTGGGGCGCTATGTCCCGATCTTTGGCGTCTGGATCGCCAATGGGCTGGCCGGGTTGCTGATGGCCGGGCTGTCAAGATCCGATGAATACGAGGCCGACGCCTACGCCGCAGCCCTTCTGACCAAAGCCGGCATCGGCATCGCCCCGCAGATTTCCATGTTCCGCAAGCTCGATGCCCTGACCGAAGCCCGCTCGGGCGTGGTGCCCGCCTGGCTGCTGAGCCACCCCAAAACCCATGACCGCATCGCGGCGCTGGAACAGCTTGAGGCGCGCTGGCAGCGCGGCTGACCGCTCAGAGATCCTGCAGCGCCTTGGCCAGCCGTGGCAGGCGCGCCTTTTTCAGAAGCGCGCGCATGGTCCAGCCGTCGCCCGACATCTCACGCGCGCGCGCCAGCACCGATTGCGCGACCGGCGCCACCAGATCCGCATCCCCCTGCCAGAGGGTCATCAGATAGCCGTCGGGATCGACCCGGATCAGCCCCTCTTCGGCCAGGGTGCCGCGCGGAAAATCCTTGGCATTGAGGGTCATGACCGCGTCGGCCGACGCATCAATCGCCACCGCCAGCACATGCCGGTCCGCCGGGTCCGGCAGCCACAGCCGGTCTTCGATACCGGGGGCGGCGGGGCGTTCGGCGCGGGGCCAGGTCGCGCGCAGCAGAGCGATTTCCGACCGCGCAAAGGCTTCGCCTTCGGGGCCAAGCTTGATGGCGGCGCGCGCCCATTCTTCAAGGATGCGCGCCGACCACAGCGGTTCGAACCCGCCGCGCGCGGCCACGCCCAGAAGCATCTCGCGCATCACCGTGGGATAGAGCACGCAGGTATCCAGAAGAACCTTCACCGGCACATCCCTAGAGGCGGAAGAACAGCGCCTTGAGATAGCCGCCTTCGGCCAGCACCGGCAATTGCGGGTGATCGCCGCCCGCGTAACCCGTGTGCAGGATCTGGGCCGAGCGCCCGGCCCGCCCGATGCCCCGCGCGGACGCGGTGCGGAAGCGCGCCAGATCAGCGGCATGCGAACACGAGCACAGGCCCAGATAGCCGCCCGGCCTGACCAGCCCCGCCGCCAGCCGCGCCACACGCTCATAGGCGCGCAGGCCCGCTTCGAGCGCCTGTTTGGACGGCGCAAAGGCGGGCGGGTCGCAGATCACCACGTCATATTGCGCCCCCTCTTCGGCCAGCGCGGCCATCACATCGAACGCGTCACCCTGCCGTGTGGCAAAGCGCGCGCCCATGTCGCCCGCCTGCGCGCCCTGATCGGCCAGCGCCAGCGCCGGGGCCGAGCCATCCACCGCCAGCGCCGACCCGGCACCGGCCGCCAGCATCGCCAGACCAAAGCCGCCCACATGGGAAAACACATCCAGCACCGCATCGCCGGGGCGCACAAGGCGCGCGGCAAAGGCGTGATTGTCGCGCTGGTCGAAGAACAGGCCGGTTTTCTGCCCGCCCGTCACATCCGCCATATAGGTGGCGCCATTCATCGGCACCGGGATCGGCGCATCGGGCGCCTGCCCCGCCAGAACCCCCGACACATCATCCAGATCCTCCAGCGCACGGGTGCGGCCCGATGCGTTCTTGATCACATGCTGCACGCCGGTGACGTCGATCAGCGCCTGGGTCAGCGCCTCAAGATGGCGTTCGGCCCAGGCCGCGTTGGGCTGGATCACCGCCAGATCGCCAAACCGGTCGATCACCACCCCCGGCAGCCCGTCACCTTCGGCGTGGATCAGCCGGTAGAAGGGCGCGTCATAAAGCTGCTCGCGCAGCGCCAGCGCATGGGCCAGACGGCTGCGGAACCAATCGGCATCCACCACCGCCTGCGGATCGCGGTCGAGCATGCGGCAGATGATCTTGGAGCCCGGCGTCAGCGCCACCAGCCCCAGGGGCGTGCGGGCTTCGTCTTCGAGAACGGCCAGCGTGCCGGCGGGTTTCGACCGCGTGCGCCGGTCGGTCACAAGGTCGCTGGCATAGACCCAGGGAAAGCCATGGCGCAGACCGCGCGCGGTGGCGTTGGTTTTGGGTTTCAGGCGGACATGCGGGCGCGCGCCCGGATCATTGGCATCTGTCATGCGCTCTCATACCCAACCGGCGGGGCGCGCGAAAGGGCCAGATGGGTGCGGGTGGGATCAGTTGCGCGGACGCGACCGCCAGCCGCCGCGCCGCTGGGGCGTGGCCATCCCGGTCAGCCCGTCGCGCATCACGCCGGTCATCGGGTGATCGGGCGCATCATCGCCATAGCGCGCCAGCAGCGCACGCAGGCTGGCGGGGGTTTCTGCCCCTGCAGGCAGGCTCAGCGCCCAGTCGAGAAAGATGCTGCGGCATTCCGACGGTGTGATGCCGTCGATCTGATAGGACTCGTGGATGAGCCCCTTGGGGTCATGCTCGGGATCGCCCTTCATTCTGTCTCTCCTGTCGGTTCGCCCACGGCGCGGTCGATGATGGCAGCACAGGTGGCATAGGCGTCTTCAAGCCGCGCGACCAGAGCATCGACCCCGTCGATGCCCGTGGCCCGGCCCAGAAACGCCCCCGCCCCCTGGCCCAGATCCTGCGGCGCGGGCGCGCTGTCGGACAGCAGCCGCATCGAGGTCTGCACCGACCAGTAAAGCGCATAGGCATCATCCAGAACCTGCGCATCCGCGGCATCCAGCCAGCCACAGGCGACACCCGCCGCAAGCCCCGCCGCCACATCTCGATCCGCCGCCCCCGACAGCAGCGCCCCGCTTTCGGCCACGAGTTCGATGTCCAGCATCCGCCCCGGCCCGGTCTTGGCATCAAGCGGCCCCGACGGCAGTTTCGCCGCCGCCAGCCGCGCCCGCATATCCGCCACCGCCGCCAGAACCGTTGCGCGGTCGCGGGGCTGGGTGATGATGTCGTGACGCACGGCGTCGATCTCGGCGGTGACAACGTCGCCACCCCAGATCACCCGCGCCCGGATCAGGGCCAGATGTTCCCAGAGCCACGCGTGGTTGGCCTGATAGTCGCAGAACGATGCAAGGCTGGTGGCCACCGGCCCCTGTTTGCCCGACGGGCGCAGGCGCATGTCGACCTCGTAAAGGCGCCCGGCCGCCGTGGGGGCCGTCATCGCGGTGATCAGCGCCTGGGTCCAGCGCGCGTAATAGGGGCGCACCGCCAGCGGGCGGCGGCCATCGGATTGCTCGACCCCGTCATTGTCGAAGATCACGATCACATCAAGATCCGAGCGCGCATTGATCCGCCCCGCCCCGAGCGATCCCATGCCCACAATCGCCGCCCCCTGCCCCGGCGGATGGCCGTGCTTGCGGGCGAAATCTTCGGTCACCACGGGCGCCAGTCCGGCCAGCGTGGCGCTGGCCAGTTCGGCATATTGCACCCCGGCGCGGCCCGCGTCGATCAGCCCGCGCAGCTGGTGCACGCCGATGCGGAAATGCCAGTCCTTCTGCCAGCGGCGCGCGGCGTCCAGCTGGGCTTCGTAATCGGGTTCGGCCCCCAGCAGCGCGGTCAGCTCGGCGCGCAGGGCCGCTTCGCCCGGCCAGTCGGAAAAGAACGACCCCGCAATCACCGCGTCAAACACGCCCGCATTGCGCGACAGGTACTGTGCCAGATGCGGCGAGGTGCCCGCGATGTCCACCAGCAGGTCAATCAGCGACGGGTTCGCTTCGAAGAGCGAAAACAGCTGCACCCCGGCGGGCAGCCCCGCCAGGAACCCGTCCAGCGCCAGCAACGCTTCGTCGGGGCGCGCGGTGTGGGCCAGACGGCGCAGCAATTCGGGGCGCAGCCGCTCAAAGATCTCGCGCGCACGGGGCGAGCGCAGCGCAGGATAGGTCGGCCAGCGCCCCAGCACCTGACCGTCGAATTCATGGGCCTGCGCAACCGGTGCGGCGCTGCGCGGCGCGTCGGGGGCAAAGAAATCCTGTGTCAGCTCGTCCACACGGGTCAGACGCCGGGTCAGCTCGGTGCTCAGATCGGCGGGGTCGCGATCCATCAGGCAGGCCACCCGCATCAGCCCGTCTTCCGACGCGGGGATCTTGTGGGTCTGGGCATCATTGACCATCTGGATGCGGTGCTCGACCTCGCGGTAGACCCGGTAGTGATCGACCAGCAGTGTGGCGACCTCGGGATCCACCCAACCCTTGCCCGCCAGCGCCTGCAGCCCGGCACAGGTTTCGCGCTGGCGCAGGCCGGGATCGCGCCCGCCCGCGATCAGCTGCCGTGTCTGGGTAAAGAATTCGATCTCGCGGATGCCGCCGCGCCCCAGCTTCATGTCATGACCCGGAATGGTCAGCGGCCCGCCCGTGCGCTTGCTTTCGCGGATGCGCAGGCGGATGTCATGGGCATCCTGAATGGCGGCAAAATCCAGATGCCGCCGCCACACGAAGGGCCGCAGTGTATCAAGAAACCGCCCCCCGGCCTGCAAATCCCCCGCCGAAGGGCGCGCCTTGATATAGGCGGCGCGCTCCCATGTACGGCCAAAGCTTTCATAGTAGCGCTCGGCGGCCTCCATCGCGATGCAGACGGGCGTCACCGACGGGTCGGGGCGCAGCCGCAGATCGGTGCGAAACACATAGCCTTCGGCCGTCTTTTCGCTCAGCAGAGTGGACATGGCGCGGGTGGCGCGCACAAAGGCCTGTCGGGCCTCAAGATAGGCATCTGGATCGAACCGGGTTTCGTCGAACAGGCAGATCAGGTCGATGTCGGACGAATAGTTCAGCTCGCCCGCGCCCATCTTGCCCATGGCCAGAACCACCAGCCCGCCCGCCTGATCGACATCGTCGGAACCCTGTCCGGGCAGCTTGCCGCGTTTGATCAGCCGGGCGATTTCGGATTTGACGGCCACATCCACCGCCAGATCGGCAAAGCGCGCCAGATGGCCTGTCACCTCTTCCAGGGACCAGACCCCCGCCAGATCGGCCAGCGCCGTGAGCAGCGCCAGCCGCCGTTTGCCCTGCCGCAGCCCGTCGCTCAGCCGGTCGGGGGCCAGCGCGCGCATGTCATCTTCGATCGCGGCCACGGCCGCGTCGGGATCGTCGAAAGCCTGCGGCAGCCAGGCGGCTTCGCGGCGTATGAGCCCGCCCAGATAGGGGCTGCTGCCCGCCGTGCCCACCAGCAGATCCGACAGCCCATCGGGCAGCGCGCCCACCAGGTCGATCACTTCGGCGCCAAGGGCGCTGTCAAAGGGCCGGGGCGAGCGGGTCATTCGGGATGCAAAATTCATGCCACAGGCTTGGAACGACGGGGCGGTGCCGTCAATGGGGGATGGCTGCGGCACAGGCGGCTATGCGGGATCGCAGGGCCGAAACTCAGGATCAGCCACGGTCCGGCCACCGGCAGCAGCCGATTCCTACCCCGCCATCTGCCGAGTGTCGGTATGAACAATCCTGCACACCCTCCGCACAGGGTCTAAGGCGCCCAATTGATCGCCCCTGACGTTTCACAGAATGGACGCCTCGTTTCATCCTATGCAACCACCCGCCCTTCGGTGGGGCGGTATACGCTCCGTTATTCATATTTTTACATTTATTTTCAATATCTTGCAGGATTCCTCTGGGCATAAAAATGCAGATATGACATCTCCTTACAGCTCCCCGACCCATAGGTAACCCGATCGGCAGACCATGTGCACACGCATCATCCGTGTGCATCCCGATGAATTTCCGAAGAGGCAAATAATGACAACATCAATTGAAGGACCCAAAAATGGCGATGCCACAGTCAGTGTGGACGCAACCGGCGCAACCTCGGCAAGCGAGATTGGCATCACCGCGTCGGAGGGCGTAGAATATACAGCCGGCGAGCAGATCGAGAAGATCAAACTCCGTGAAGGCGATGACACACTCACGATCACGGGTGCCAACCAGGACAGCACCAAGATCCTTGAGTCCGTCAAGACCGACAATGGCAACGATACAATCACGATCACTGACTCGATTATCGAAGGTAACGTAAACAGTAACGGTGACGACGACATTATCTATGTCGAAGGCTCCACGCTGCTGGACGGGCTGTCCGGAGGCAATGAAAATGATCAAATAACCATTGTCAGCAGTACGGTTGAACACATCATCGACGGCGACTCTGACGATGACTTTGTGACGATCACCAGCGACTCGTCCATTCAGTCTACGGATGGTGGAGCGCGGAAGCTTAAGGGGTCGGAAGGGTACGATACCCTTGGTGTCGCGGGCACCTTCACACTGGTCATGAACCCCCTTGGCAGCGGGGACACATACACCGTCACTCATGTCGGCAACGACATGTCCGATGGGTATGTTGTCGATGGGCCGGATGGGACGCAAACACTCAACTACGATGACTTCAAAACGCTGGCGGAATCGGATTCACGCTATCTTGAAGACTTTTATCTGTATCTTGAGGATGGCCATCGTATCAACGGAACAGCGTTCGAAGCCTGGGGTTTCACAACGGCCTTCTGCTTTGGCGAAGGCACGCTGATCGACACCCCCACCGGCCCGCGCCGGGTGGAAACGCTGGGCATCGGTGATCTGGTACTGACCAAAGGCGGCCAGAGCGTTCCGGTCCGCTGGCTGGGCAAACAGACCGTCATGGCCGCCTTCGGCCCCGCCGAACGGCTGCTGCCGGTGCGGATCGCGGCAGGCGCGCTTGGCCCGCAGATGCCGCACACGGATCTGATTGTCACCGCCGATCACGGCATGCTCGTTGATGGCGTCATCTGTCACGCCGGTGCTCTGGTCAACGGATCCACCATCACACGTGTACCGCTGAATGAAATGGGGCCGGTTTACACCGTCTACCATATCGATACGGCCGAGCATGAAATCATCCTGGCCAACGGCGCACCGGCGGAAACCTTCATCGACAATGCCGGGCGCAATGCGTTCGACAATGTGGCCGAGTTCGACGCGCTGTATGGCGATGTACCGGAAATGGAAGAACTTCCTTTCCCCCGCGCGATGTCCGCACGGCAATTGCCCAAGCGGATCAAGGATCTGATCGCAGCCCGCCAAGCGGCCTGAGATCGCCCGCATCCCACCGCCCCCGTGCGGTGCCGGATATGAGCGGCCGATCCAGATATGCGGCGTTGTCGTCCCTGTCCCCCTTTGGGGCACGCCCGCACCTGAACGGCCGCGCATCGGTATATTGACGAGTATCGGCCTTTCGCCCCATCCAGGGCGAAAGGCCAGTTCACCCCAATAGGATCCTGACGCGTTCGGGCCTGATCTGCCTGACCGTCCTGCTCTGTCACATTCCCGCGCCGCGCAGATCGCGATGCCCACACAGGTCTTGCGGATCATTGCCCCTGGGCAGTGGTCGATCCCGGTGTGCCATGCCCGTGCCTGTGCGGTCGCATCCCCCCGGCCCAGCCGATTTTGATCCGGGCCCTTGAGTGCAACAAAAGCAAGAAAGCACAACATGAAACGCTCAGTCCTTCGCCACACCCTGACCGCCATTTGCGTCATCGTCGGAACAACCGCCACCGCACAGACCGTGGAACAGAGCGCCTGCGCGCTGAAGGTGTTCTTTCCCAACGACGTGGATGCCATCAGCGCAACGCAACGCCGGCATGTGGCGGATTTCGTGCATGGGTCAAAAGAAGACAACATCGTGGTGCGCGGCTTTGCCAGCAATGTGGGCAACACCGACTACAACCTTGACCTGTCGCGGCGCCGGTCGGTGACGGTCGGGGATGTGATCCTGGACGAAGGCATCAGCTATCAGCCGGTCGGGCTTGGCGAAGCCGGGCCCGGTGCCCCGGCCCGCCGGGTCGAAATCTATCGCGACGACTGTGCCGTGGCGGCATGGGCACCGGGCGGGGCGATCAAGCCATCCTCGGCCGGGCTGGCGGCCTTCGGGGTGGCCGCACTTGCCATGGCTCTGGGATCCAATGGCGGATCAGACAGTCAGACCGCGACGGCGACCCGCTGACGCCCCGCACCGGCGCAACGACGTGCGGGGCCCGCAAGGCGGCCGCACGTGACGCAGGCCTTGCGGCGGCGCGGCGCCGGTGCTTTGCTGCGGGACATGAGCAAAAGCATGAACCGCGTCCGCGCCGCGCTGGAAGCCGCGCAACTTGACATCGACATCCGCGAAACCGACGGCGCGCGCACCGCGCAGGATGCCGCCGCAGCGGTGGGGTGCACGGTCGATCAGATCGCCAAATCCATCATCTTTCGCGGCGACAGCAGCGGCCGGGCCATCCTGTTCCTGACCGCAGGTGGCAACGCAGTGTCGCCCGAGTGCGCCGCCGAACTGGCCGGAGAACCGCTGGGCAAAGCCGATGCCGCGCTGATCCGTGAACAGACCGGCTTTGCCATTGGTGGCGTGGCCCCGGTGGGGCATCTCAGCCCGATCCGCGCCTTTCTGGATCCCAGGCTGACCGAATTCGATGCGGTCTGGGCCGCCGCCGGAACCCCGCGCCACGTCTTTGCCATCGCACCGGACGACCTGCAGCGCATCACCGGCGCCGAGGTTGCCCCCTTTACGGGGTGATCCTGCTGCGCGCACGGATGTAAAAAAGTTTTACATCATGCCTTGAACCGGGGCGGTGGCGGTCTCATCTTTGCTAATGTGAAACGGCTTCACATCACCTTCACCCTCAACCGATGAGAGATTGTCGATGACACCCACCTATCAGACGACCCCGGTATACGAGAGCATGGGCTGGCTCGCACGCGCCGAAGCCTGGCTTGACAGCAAGGGCAAGGGCGCCTGGATCGCCCTGATGGTCCTTGGTTTCATCTTTGTCTGGCCCGTCGGCCTGGCCATCCTTGCCTATATGATCTGGAGCAAACGCATGTTTTCCTGCAAATCCCGCAGCACCAAAACCAGCTGGACCCCCGCCGGGTTCGGCGCCATGACATCGTCGGGCAACAGCGCCTTTGACGCCTACAAGGCCGACACGCTGCGCCGCCTGGAACAGGAACAGCAGGATTTCAAAGCCTTCCTGCAGCGCCTGCGCGATGCCAAGGACAAGGCCGAATTCGACCAGTTCATGGATGACCGCGCCCGCGCCAACCGCGCCGATGCCGCCGATGACAGCGACGACAAGGCATGACATCATCGCGCGCCCCCGGTTTCTGCCGGGGGCGCGCGCCCTTTGATCCCATTTTGAAAAAACACGGACCCGCCCCCATGTCCCCCTTTCCCGATCCCCAGATGCAGCCGCAGTTTTATGATGGCGTGCCGTCCAAACGGCTGGTGGCCTGGTTTGTCGATACGATCCTGATCCTGCTGCTGGCGGTGGTGCTGCTGCCCTTTACCGCCTTTACCGGCATCTTCTTTTTCCCGTTCATGGTGCTGGTGGTGGGCTTTGCCTATCGCGTGGTGACGCTGGCCAACGGGTCGGCCACGCTGGGGATGCGCTTTGCCGCGGTCGAGCTGCGCGGCCCCGACGGCCGCCCCTTTGATACCGCGATGGCGTTCTGGCACACGGCCGGCTACACGGTGTCGGTGGCGCTGCCGATCATTCAGGTGGTGTCGATCGTGCTGATGCTGACCAGTGAACGCAAACAGGGGCTGACCGACCATCTGCTGGGCACCGTGGCGCTGGCCCGCCGGGCGCAGCTGTGATCCCTGCAGCGATACACCCCAATCCGTTCTTGGCGGGCAGGATCGGGGTTGCTATCGTCATATTCGGACACTGTCGGGATATGCAATGCATCACACGCTGCCTCTGGCGCCGCAATTCTACGTGACGGCCCCCCAGCCCTGCCCCTATCTTGAGGGGCGGATGGAGCGTAAACTGTTCACTGCATTGCAGGGCGAAGAGGCCGAACAGCTCAACAATGCGCTGTCACAGCAAGGGTTCCGGCGCTCGCAGAACGTGCTGTATCGCCCGTCCTGTGCGGATTGCTCGGCCTGCCTGTCGGCGCGCATCGACGTGGCGCGCTTTGCCCCCAACAAAAGCCAGCGCCGCACCGCAAGGGCCAATACGGGCGTCACCCGCAAAGCGGTGTCGCCCTGGGCGTCCGAGCCGCAATTCGATCTCTTCCGCAGCTATCTGGATGCGCGCCATGCCGATGGCGGCATGGCGGATATGGATGTGTTCGAATTCGCCGCGATGATCGAAGAAACCCCGATCCGCAGCCGCGTCGTCGAATATGCCGACAGTGACAGCGGCGCGCTGATCGGGGTCAGCCTGACGGATGTGCTCGAAGACGGGCTGAGCATGGTCTATTCCTTTTACGCCCCCGACCGCCCCCGCCAGTCGCTGGGCACCTACATGATCCTTGATCACATCGAGATCGCGCGCGAAGCCGGGCTGCCTTATGTCTACCTGGGCTATTGGGTGCCGGGCAGCGCCAAAATGGGCTACAAGGCGCGGTTTTCCGGGCTCGAGCTTTATTTCGGTGGCAAATGGCAAACCATGGCTGATCCGCAGAACTATACCGCCGACATGCACCCGCTGAACACCGACCCCATCGCCGAACAGGTCGCCAATATCCAGCTGCCCGACCGCCGGGCCAAACGCTGATGGTGCGCCAGGCGCTGCACGCGGTGACGCTGGTGGTGCCCGACTATGACGCGGCGATCGCGTTCTATGTGGGCGATCTGGGCTTTCGGCTACTTGATGACATTGATCTGGGTGGCGGCAAACGCTGGGTTCGGGTTGCACCGCCGGGCGATGACAGCGGATCGCTGTTGCTGGCCCGCGCCGTGGGCCCCGAACAAGAGGGCGCGATCGGCCATCAGACCGGCGGGCGCGTCGGGTTCTTTCTGTCCACCGATGACTTTGCCCGTGACCACGCGGCCATGCAGGCACGCGGCGTGATCTTCGAAGAAGCCCCCCGGCACGAGGTCTATGGCACCGTGGCCGTGTGGAACGACCCGTTCGGCAACCGCTGGGATCTGGTGGAATTCACCCGCAGCTAACCCCCTGACCGCGCAACAAAAAACGGGGCCCCGAAGGGCCCCGTTCTTTTTGCTGTCACGCCAGGTGATCAGCGCCCGATCAGGTCGGGCACGATGGTGACCACACCGGGGAAGCTCCACAGCAGCGCCAGACCCAGAACCTGGATCAGCACGAAGGGCAGAACCCCGCGATAGATGTGCGCGGTGGTGACCTCCTTAGGCGCCACGCCGCGCAGATAGAACAGCGCAAAGCCGAAGGGCGGCGTCAGGAACGATGTCTGCAGGTTCACCGCCACCATGATCGTGACCCATTTGGGATCAAACGACCCGCCATAGATCACCGGGCCCACGATGGGGATCACGATGTAGATGATCTCAAGGAAATCGAGAACAAAGCCCAGCACGAAGAGCACCAGCATCACGATCAGGAAAACCGTGAATTCATTGTCGAAGCTCTTGAGGAACTGCTGGATGTAATGCTCGCCCCCGAACGAGATCACAACAAGGTTCAGCAGCTGCGATCCGATCAGGATGGTGAACACCATCGACGTCACCTTGGCCGTCTCGCGCACCACCGGCGTCAGCACGCCCGACCCGAACAGGATCCAGCAGGCATAAAGCAGGCCAAAGAGCGCATAGAGATAGGCCGCATAGGCGCCGAAGAAGGCGATCCAGCTTTCCACCGACACGTCGCTCTGATTGACGCGCAGATCGAAATTCACCCCGATCAGCAGGCAGATGATGATGGCAAAGGTCGACCAGATGATCGGATCGCCCGGCCGGCCCAGATCCTTGAGCTTGCGATAGGCCGCCAGCATGATCGCACCACCCGCGCCAAGCGCGGCCGCCGGGGTCGGGTTGGTGATCCCACCCAGGATCGAGCCCAGCACCGCGATGATCAGCACCAGCGGCGGGAACACGACCACGATCAGCTCGTTCTTGACCAGCTGCGCGACCGCCGCCCGGCAGCCATAGATCGCAATGGCCAGCGGGATCGCCATCAGCAGCCAGGACACCCCTGACGAAGTGGTTGGCGCCACCAGCAGCACATCCACCAGCAGCATCAGCAGCAGCCCCGCGGCCCCCACGATCAGCGGCTTGGGATCGCTTGACGGCGACACGCCCCGGCCAAAGGACAGCACCAGCCCCAGCAGCACAACGATCACCGCGATCCCGGTCCCGATGGGGGCGGTGTTTTCGATGCGGGTCTGCAGCGCTTGGGCCAGCTCGTCTTCGGTCAGGCGCTCGCTTTGCTGGACGCCGCCAGCGGCATCAATGGCGGCCTGTTCGGCCACGGCCGTATCCCAGGCCTCTTGCCCGTGCAGCTCGATCATCGAAGCCTGGCATTCAGGCCCCACATTGGTGCGCAGGCTGGCGCCCTGCCCGATGTCGGAAAAGGCCGACACGGTGATGTCCTGACTGCCCAGCACATTGACGCTGCCCAGCATGACCGCCCCGGCGATCAGCGCGACCGGCACGCCCAGGAACCAGGTCAGCGCTTCGCCCCGTGTGACGGGTTCGTTGCTGGATGCGCCCAATTCCACGGCGGGTGCCTTGGACGGGTTCAGCAACGCATAAACAAAGGCATAGACCGCATAAAGCAGCGCCAGCAGGATCCCCGGCAGCAATGCCGCCTGGAACAGCGTACCCACCGACACAACCGCCGGTTCCCCCAGAAAGGTCAGCGCATCCGAGCACCCGGCTTCGAGCGCGCGCTGTTCCTGGGCTGCGGAATAAAGATCGCCCGCCAGCGTGCCCAGCAGAACGATCACGATGGACGGCGGAATGATCTGCCCCAGCGTCCCCGAGGCCGCAATCACCCCGGTCGCCAGCTCGGGCGAATAGTTGTTGCGCAGCATGGTGGGCAGGGCCAGCAGGCCCATGGTCACCACCGTTGCGCCCACGATCCCGGTCGATGCGGCCAGAAACGCGCCCACCACCACGATGGACACCGCCAGACCGCCCGGCAGCGGGCCAAAGACGCGCGCCATGGTGGTCAGAAGGTCATTGGCGATCTTCGAGCGCTCCAGCGTAATGCCCATGAGCACGAACATCAGAACCGCCAGCAGGGTTTCGATACTCTGCCCCGCCAGCACGCGTTCATTCATGCGGTTGACGATGAACGACACGTTGCGATCCAGCGCGGTTTCCCAGCCCTGCGGAAAGACCGGCACCCCGACCCGTGGCAGATCAGGGTATCGGAACACCGAAATCGTATCGGCCTTGACCCCCGAATTGACCAGGTCGCGATAGACCTGGCTGCTGGTGTCGATGGCCTGATGAACAAGCAGCCCCGCACTGTCGAGCGCGGCAATGATCCCGAACGAGATGATGCCAGCCCCGCCGATGGCAAAGGCCACCGGAAAGCCCGACAGGATCCCGCCGAAAAGTGTGACAAAAACGATGATGAGGCCGATTTCGACGCCATCAAGACCGAACAGCATGATCTCAGTCCCTATCCTTAATGAGCGCCTTCATAGGCTTCTTCCCCTTCGCCAAGGCTGTCCTTGTCGAGGTATTTGTTCGCCGCCTCTTCGCCTTCGATGTATTCCATGAGCGAGCGGTAGAAGACCGCGATCGCCTGCAGGAACACCATCGCGCAGAACGCACAGAGCAGCACCTTGAACAGGAAATAGGCCGAGAACCCGTTGGGGCTGAAGCCGATGGTTTCCACGTTCCAGCGCAGCGCGCGCGATTTCATCAGCAGCCGGTCCAGCGTGTCCGAAGCGGACGGTTTCGGCACGATCAGATGGCGCCACATGAAATACCAGCCATACATCCAGGTGATGACCGCCATGGGCATCATGAAAAACAGCGCCCCGAACATGTCGACGACCTTCTTGGCGCGAAAGCTGATATTGGAATAGATCAGGTCGACCCGCACGTGACCACCCTGCACAAAGGTGTAGGACGCGCAAAGGCACACAACGAGCGCGTTATATAGCTTGAGCTCTTCGGCAAACCAGCTGATGTCGAACTGCATCGGGATGCCAAGGCCGATGGACATGTCGGGGCGTGCAAAGACGCGCTGCATGAACACGATCATGATCTGCTGAATGACCATCAGCAGGCCCGCCCAGGCAAAAAAGCGGCCCACGGTGTTGGCAAAGCCTTCGAGCACACGCACCGATCCCCAAAGGACCGAATGGCGCCAGATCCCCACTGCCGTCAGCAGCAGGAACGCGGTGAAGACCACAAAGAAAAATTCGGTCGAACCCCCGTAATACACAAACCGCATGATGGCTTGCTTGTCCGACCAGTCGAGCCACAAGGACGGGTGCGACACCGCATACCCGAAATTGTAGAAGGCCTGCGCGATGTTCTGGATCAGCCAGCCCAGGCCGCCGAATATCGCGCCAAAGACCGATATGCTGCTTTCGTCTTGCATCAAAGCCCTATGTCATTCGGGTGACGCCAGCATGCGCAGGGCATGGGGCGGCACGGAAACATGCATGAGCCGAAAACAGGAACGGGGCACCCGCATGCGGATGCCCCGGCCCGTTTGTCGGCTTAGCCCAGGATACGGTCGCGCTGTGCGGTGTAGACACCCGAGGACGCGTTGATCCAGGACGACGATGCCTTCATCGACTCCATCGCGCTGTCATGGACGCGCTTGAACAGCTCGTCGCCCATGTTTTCCTGCATGACTTCCTGGCTGGCCACGGCGAAGGCATCCCAGACGCTGTCGGGGAATTCCATGATCTTCACGCCACCGGCCTGCAGACGCTGCAGCGCGGCACCGTTGTTGGCCAGGAACTGGGCCAGGTTCCACTGATGCGCTTCGGCGGCGGCGATCTCGATGATCTTCTGCTGCGCGGGCGTCAGGCTTTCGAACACGTCGCGGTTGGTGGCCAGGCTCAGACCTGCGCCCGGCTCGTGGAAACCGGCGGTGTAGTAGGTCTTGGTGATTTCCTGGAACCCGGCCTTTTCATCGGCCCAGGGACCGATCCATTCGGTGCCGTCGATCGCACCCGAGCTAAGCGCCTGATACACTTCAGAGCCCGGAATGTTCTGAACCGACGCGCCCAGCTTGCCCAGAGCCTGACCACCCAGGCCCGGCATGCGGAACTTCAGCCCGTTGAAATCTTCGGGGCCGTTGATCTCTTTCGAGAACCAGCCACCCGCCTGCGCGCCGGTGTTGCCCGCAAGGAAGGATTTCAGGCCAAAGATCTGGCCCAGCTCGTCATGCAGCGTGGCACCTTCGCCATGGTAGTACCAGTTGATCAGCTCTTGCGCGGTCATGCCGAAGGGCACGGCGGTAAAGAACGCATAGGCGGGGTGCTGACCGACAAAATAGTAGTCGGCGGCATGGTACATGTCGGCCTGGCCCGACGACACGGCGTCGAACACCTCGAAGGCGCCGACCAGTTCGCCTGCGGCCTTGATTTCGACGGTCAGGCTGCCGTCGGACATGGTGTTGATCGAATTGGCGGCATGCTCGGCGGCGTCAAAGACCCCTGCCAGACCACGACCCCAGGATGTCACCATGGTCAGCTTGCGATTGCCCTGCGCATAGGCCGGGGCGGCCAGCGTTGCGGCGGCTGCGGCCGAGCCCCCAAGAGCGGATTTTTTAAGAAAAGAACGGCGGTCCATATCGGTCTCCCTCCCAATAGTAATTGCACCGACCCGGAGTCAGGGTTGACGGGCAGGATCGGCATGACCGCGGCAGAGCCTAGCGACAGGTGCAAACAAGTGAATACCTACTACTACGTAGATCGCCCGTTTTTCTGGCCGCAACGCCAAGGAATTCGCCCTGTTTGCGCCAACACGCCCGCGCCATACCGCCCTGCCGCTACGAAAAACTTGCGCGAATGCATTGCCTTGCGGCCCGTATCGCGCAACGAATCAATCCCATGTCCGTGCTCCGCTCGATCTTCAAACCCAACTACGCGCAAAAGATTTCATTGCTGGCGACCCTGCCGCTGCTGATCGCGGTGGCGGCGATTGCGGTGCTGGTTGCCGCCCAGGCCCGCAGCCTGGCCGAAAGCGAAATCGAAGCGCTGGAAAAGGAACTGCTGCAGGCCAAGAAGGCCGAGCTGCGCAATTACGTCACCCAGGCCCGCAACGGCTTTGCCCATATCTATGGGCGCGCCGCCCCCGATGACACCGACGCCAAGGATGTGGTCAGCCAGATCCTCGCGGCGATGATCTATGGCACGGACGGGTTCTTTTTCCTCTATGATTATGACGGCACCATGCTGGTCAGCCCGCGCCAGACCGAGCTGATCGGGCGCGACCTGTCGGGGCTGACCGACAGCGACGGGGTGCCCATCGTCGATGAATTCATCCGACTGGCCCGCAACGGTGCGGGCTGGCATGAATTCAAATGGGAAAAGCCATCAACCGGGCAAGAGGCGCAAATGATCGCCTATGTGGTTGGTCTGCAGGATTGGCAATGGGCAGTTGGCACGGGCGTCTTCATCGACGATGTGGTGGCATCGGTCGCCGCCGCCCGCGCCGAGGTCGAAGCCCGCACGCGCCGCACCTTTCTTTATATCGGGGGCATCACGCTGGTCGCGCTGGTGTCGGTGTTCGTGTCGGGCATGGCGCTCAATATCCGCGAAAGGCGGCTGGCGGATGCCAAGCTCAAGGCGCTCACCCAGCGGGTGCTGGACGCCCAGGAAGAAGAGCGCGGCCGCGTGGCGCGCGAATTGCATGACGGGATCAGCCAGATCCTGGTGGGGATCCGCTATGCGCTGGACAATGCCCGGCGGCGGCTGGAACGTGGCGACGACAGCGCGGCGGAGCCGCTGCAGAACGGCATCGACGCGCTTGGCACGGCGATTGTCGAAATCCGCCGCATCAGCCGCGATCTGCGTCCGGGCGTGCTGGACGATCTGGGGCTGGGGCCGGCGCTTCGGGCGCTGACGGATGATTTCCGCGACCGCACCGGCATTGCCACGCGGTTCAACACCGTGGTGTTCCGCAACCGGCTGGATCAAGAGGCCAAGATCGCCCTGTATCGCATCGCCCAGGAGGCGCTGACCAATGTCGAGCGTCATTCCGGCGCCACCGAGGTCGACATCGACCTGCGCGGCCACACCAAGGGCGCCACATTGGTGATCGAAGACAATGGACGCGGTCTGCGCCAGCCTCTGGACGCGCGCGGCGGCGCCGGGCTGGGGCTGCGCAACATGCAGGAACGCATGGAACAGCTTGGCGGCAGCCTGCAGATCCGCACGCCGCGCTCTGGCCGTGGCACCCGGATCGAGGCTATGGTGCCACTCAGCCACCTGTTGCCCCCTGAAACCAAATAGGCCGCCACCCCGACCCCATCCCAAGAAGGTTCGCACATGACCGCCAAGACCCGCGTTCTGATCGTTGATGACCACCCGATGGTGGCCGAAGGCATCCAGTCCATTCTGGAAGGGTACAGCGATATTGACGTGGTCGGCACGCTCAATGACGGGCAGGACGCGGTCGATCAGGCGCTGGCGCTGGCGCCCGATGTGATCCTGATGGATCTCAACATGCCGCGTCTGGGCGGGATCAGCGCCACCGAGATCCTGCTGGAACGCGCGCCGGGCACCCGCATCCTGATCCTGTCCATGCATGACAGCCCCGAATACATTTCCACCGCATTGGGCCATGGCGCCTGCGGCTATGTGCTCAAGGACGTGCCGACCGACGAAATCAAGCTGGCGATCGACGCGGTGATGCGTGGCGAACGCTATCTGTGCACCGGCGCCCAGGGGCGGCTGGAGCCCCCCGAAGATGACGAGCGCGAACCGCTGACCGGACGCGAACAGACGATCCTGCTGCAACTGGCCCAGGGCAAATCCAACAAAGAGGTCGCGATCGAACTGGATATTTCGGTGCGCACCGTCGAAACCCACCGCAAGAACATCAAGCGCAAGCTGGGCATTTCCACCACCGCCGGCCTGACCCGCTATGCGCTGGAACATGGCGTGTTGCAGGGCACCGGTGTCGGGCTGTGACCCGATAGACGCCGCCGCGCTATCGGGCTTTGGCCCGGTGCGCCTGATCCGCCCCCTGCGGGGCGGCAACCGCAACTCGGTGTTCGAGGCACAGATGGGCCGTGAACGCTGTGTCGCCAAACGCACCCGCCGCACCGGGCCCGAGCTGCGCTGGATCAGCGATCTGATGGCCCACGCCGCGCGCTGCGGGTTCGTGGTGGCGCCGTTGCGGATGACGGCCTCGGGCGCGCTCAGTTCAGATGGCTGGACGCTGGAACCTTTTCTGCCCGGCCATGCCCACCGCCCCGACCCCGCGCAGCTGCGCCCGCGTCTGGCCGCGCTGCACGATGCAAGCGCCGCGATGGGCCAGCGCCCCGGCTGGGTCGGGCTGGGTGATCTGGCCAAGGGCCGGTCGGGCGGCGACGTGGACCTGCGCGCCCTGCCCCCCTCTGTCGCGCAACGGTGCCAGCGGGCCTGGCAGGCGGTGGCAACGGCACCGCGCGCCGCCATCCACGGGGATCTGGGTGCGGGCAACCTGCGCTGCGGCCCGGACGGCGCGCTGCAGCTGATCGACTGGGACGAGGCCCGCCTTGATGCGCGGTTTCTGGATCACGCGGGCTGGGACCGGGTCACCCCCGATCAGCACCACGCCCATCTGGCCTGGGAAATCGCCTGCGGCTGGACGCGCGAACCCGACCATGCCCGCGCCTGTCTGACAGCGCTGACACGCCTGACCGGGTAACAGGCCTAGCTGCCCGCGGCGCGGCGGGCGTGGTCCTGCGGCCAGCCTTCGGCCTCGTCCCACAGCTGGCGCAGGGTCGGGGCCTGATCGGCAAAGCTGTCTTCCAGCAACTCAGCCGCCCAGATCCGGTCCGCCCGAAAATGGCGAAACCCGCCGCGCAGTTCGCACCAGGCGGCCAGCAGCGTGCAATCCACGTGATAGATCACCACCAGCGGCCGGACCACGCGCCGGGTTTCGGTGCCTTCAAGATCGCGATAGGTCAGCCGCAATTTGCGACAGGCCCGCACCGCCCCGCGCAGATCGGCCAGCGACACGCAGCCCTTGGCCGGATCATCCATCGGAGCCCCCCAGGGGGCCACGTGCAGCCAATCCTCTGACTGCTGCAACGCCTCGATCTTGTCGCCCACCCGTGCCGCCGCCTGCTGCAGCGACCGGTCGCCGGTCCGGGCCAGCAGGGCAAGGCCCACGCGCAGGGCCTCGATCTCTTCGGCGTCGAAATTCACGGGCGGCAGATCATAGCCCCGGCGCAGGACATAGCCGATGCCCGCCGCCCCTTCGATCGGGGTGCCCATGGCCTGCAGCGCGGCGATGTCGCGATAGATCGTGCGCGACGACACTTCGAGCCGCTCGGCCATCGTCTGGGCGCGCACCGGCGCGCCCGCCGCGCGCAACAGCTGGATGATCTCGAACAAACGGCTTGTCTTGCGCATGGCCTGCCCCCGGATGGTCTGCTGACACTATAGCGTGCGCTGCTGACAGCGTCTTGTCAGCAGCGATCGGGTCATCTGGGCGCCCAACCCATTTGGCGAAAGGCACCCCCATGACCTCATCCGACCACAAGATCCTGATGCAGCTTGAGCTTGGCCCCTGGCACCCGGTGCAGTCCGACGGGCTGCTTGGCCCGGCCCTGCCCCGCCCGCAGGCGCCGTCAGCCGCCGATTTGCCGGACACCGCTTTGCAAAATGTCACGACCACCACACCGCGCGCAGTAAAATTTCCTCTGACTTCGATCTGGCGCAATATTTGCAACAAATTTGGCGGTTGACCTTGCGCGGCGCCGCTCATAATGTCCCCCAGAACGTAAAGGAGCCTTACGGTTTGGCACAGCTAGTGGTGATTGTAGGACGAATGCGCATGGGCCGGTGACGGTAGACCATAATCGAACCCATGCGCCTCCGATCACAATATCGGGGGCTTTTTTATATCAGCGAACAGTGTCAGAGACGGAGCAAGCACATGACACGTGAGATGACCGGAGCAAAAATGGTGGTTCAGGCCCTGAAGGATCAGGGTGTGGACACGGTATTTGGCTATCCCGGCGGCGCCGTCCTACCGATTTATGACGAGATCTTTCAGCAGAACGATATTCGTCATATTCTGGTGCGTCACGAACAGGGGGCTGTGCATGCCGCCGAAGGGTACGCACGATCGACCGGCAAGCCGGGCGTGGTGCTGGTGACATCCGGTCCGGGGGCGACCAATGCGGTCACCGGGCTGACCGATGCGCTGCTTGATTCGATCCCGCTGGTGGTGCTCACCGGGCAGGTGCCGACCTTCATGATCGGCTCGGACGCGTTCCAGGAGGCCGACACCGTCGGCATCACCCGCCCCTGCACCAAGCACAACTGGCTGGTCAAGGAAACTGACGCGCTGGCCGAAACCCTGCACGAGGCGTTCCATGTCGCCACTTCGGGCCGCCCCGGCCCGGTGCTGATCGACATCCCCAAGGATGTGCAGTTCGCCAATGGCACCTATCAGGGCCCGCGCCCGTCCCAGTCGCATTACAAACCGCAGCTCAAGGGCGATATGGAGGCGATCACCGAACTGGTCGCGGCCATGGAAACCGCCGAGCGCCCGGTCTTCTATACCGGCGGCGGGGTGATCAATTCGGGCCCGGCCGCCAGCCAGCTGCTGCGCGAACTGGTGGATGCCACGGGCTTTCCCATCACCTCGACCCTGATGGGGCTTGGGTCTTATCCCGCGTCGGGCAAGAACTGGCTGGGGATGCATGGCCTGTATGAGGCGAACCTGGCGATGCATGACTGCGACCTGATGATCAATATCGGGGCCCGCTTTGACGACCGGATCACCGGGCGCATCGACGCGTTCAGCCCCAATTCGGTCAAGGCGCATGTGGATATCGACCCGTCGTCGATCAACAAGGTGATCCGCGTGGACATCCCCATCGTGGGCGATGTGGCGCATGTGCTCGAAGACCTGCTGAATGTCTGGAAATCGCGCGGCCGCAAGACCAACGCCCCGGCGCTGGCCAAGTGGCAGGATCAGATCAGCGACTGGCGCAAGATCAACTGCCTGGGCTTCACCGCCTCAGAAAAGACGATCAAGCCCCAGCACGCGCTGGCCCGGCTTGAGGCGCTGACCAAGGACCGCAAGGATCGCTTCATTTGCACCGAGGTCGGCCAGCACCAGATGTGGGCGGCGCAGTACCTGGGCTTTGAGGCGCCCAACCAGTGGATGACATCGGGCGGTCTGGGCACCATGGGCTATGGGTTCCCCGCATCGGTGGGCGTGCAGATCGCCCATCCCGACGCGCTGGTGATCAACGTGGCGGGCGAAGCGTCCTGGCTGATGAACATGCAGGAAATGGGCACGGCGGTGCAGTATCGCCTGCCGGTCAAGCAGTTCATCCTGAACAATGAACGTCTGGGCATGGTGCGTCAGTGGCAGGAACTGCTGCATGGCGAACGCTATTCGCACAGCTGGTCCGAAGCGCTGCCCGATTTCGTCAAGCTCGCTGAAGCCTTTGGCGCCAAGGGCATCCTCTGCAAGGATCCCGCCGATCTCGATGACGCGATCATGGAGATGATCAACTATGACGGGCCGGTGATCTTCGATTGCCTGGTGGAAAAGCACGAAAACTGCTTCCCGATGATCCCGTCGGGTAAGGCGCATAACGAAATGCTGCTGGGCGAAGCCGAAACCCAGGGCGTCATCGACGCCAAGGGTTCGGTGCTGGTGTGATCGCGGCGCTCCGGCTTGGCCGGGGCACGCGCCCTGCAAACGAAGGTTGAAGGAAACGACATGTCCGCACTCAACATCAAAAAAGGCTCGACCAGCCATTCCGCCTATAACCTACGGCCCACCTTTTCGGATATCAGCGAACGGCACACCATTGCGCTGATCGTGGAAAACGAACCCGGCGTGCTGGCGCGGGTGATCGGTCTGTTTTCGGGCCGGGGTTATAACATCGAAAGCCTGACCGTGGCCGAGGTCGACCATACCGGCAAACTGTCACGCATCACCATCGTCACCACCGGCACGCCCCAGGTGATCGAACAGATCAAAGCCCAGCTAGATCGCGTCGTGCCCGTGCATGAGGTCCATGACCTCACGGTTGAAGGCCCGGCGGTAGAGCGGGAATTGGCGCTGATCAAAGTGGCTGGCCTGGGCGACAAACGGGTCGAAGCCCTGCGCTTGGCCGATATTTTCCGCGCCAATGTGGTGGACACCTCGCTGGAAAGCTTTGTGTTCGAAATCACCGGCGCCCCTGATAAAGTCGATGCTTTTGCAGGTTTGATGGAGCCTTTGGGCTTGGTCGAG